>NZ_PNCT01000022.1:0-56771 GCF_005887365.1 Pseudoalteromonas sp. S3785
AGTAAAAACCGAGTAAAGCTTTCGCGTCCTGCTTACGCCCTTACCTACATCCATGTAGGCAACAAAGAGGAAATTGCCCTTAGGCAGAACCCTTTGGGCAGCGCTTGTTTGGCATTTATACGTCGTTATCGCCTATTTATGGGGAACAACCACACTACATAGCCTCTGCCTTGCCTAAATACCAAACAGGCTGCTGCAAATTCAACCTCGAAAGGTCAACAGCCCCTAAGTAAATGAAATAGCCAGCACGTGGCGTTAATATAAAGGCGTCGCTAAATTTAGCGACGCTTTTTGTTTTACATAAATTTACGATATTTCAATAATAAAGCACATACAACGTTGTTACTTTGTCATTTTTTTTGCCATTATAGGCCGAGTTTTAAAAACGAAGGAACATTGCGGTGTATTTAAGCTACTTTGGCTTGAGCGAAAAGCCATTTTCGATCTCGCCCAACCCCCATTATCTATTTTTAAGCGAACGCCATAAAGAGGCACTTGCCCACTTAACCTATGGTCTAGGCGAAGATGGCGGGTTTGTTTTGCTCACCGGCGAAGTGGGAACAGGCAAAACCACCATTACCCGCAGTATGCTAGAGCAACTACCAGAGAATACCCAAGTTGCGATGATCCACAATCCGGCGTTGTCGGAGCTTGAGCTTTTGGCCAGTATTTGCGATGAGCTAAACATTACTTACGATGTTCAAAATGCCACCCTTAAAAGTTTAACCGACATTATTAAGCAGCACCTAGAGGCTAATAATAAAGCGGGCGGGCATACAATTTTAATTATTGATGAAGCGCAGCTTCTTGCTCCCGATGTACTTGAGCAGTTACGACTGCTAACTAACATAGAAACTGATCATAAAAAGCTGTTACAAATTGTTTTAGTGGGGCAACCAGAGCTTCAGGCATTATTAAAACGCACAGAGCTTAGGCAATTAGCACAGCGAATTACAGCACGGTATCATTTATTGCCGCTCACCCAAGGGCAAACGGTTGCCTATATAAAGCACCGTTTACATATTGCGGGGTGTGATAAAGGCGTGTTCTCGCTCGATGCTATGCAAGCTGTGCATCAGTTAACTGGCGGCATTCCACGTTTAATGAATTTAGTGTGTGAGCGGGCGTTAGTTGGGGCTTTTTCTAAGCAGCAGCTTATTGTTGATAGTGATATTGTTAAACAATCAGCGCAAGAATCACTGCCTATGGACTTTGTGGCTACGCAGAGTAATGAACTTAAATCCACAGGCCATGTTTATTATTACTTAGCATTTGCTGCTTTATTTGCAGTGGGTGTTGGTATGTCGTTTATTATATAGTTAGGTAATTTATGTCTTATTTATTAGATGCATTAAAGCAATCTCAACAAGCAGATATGAGCGCCGAGCAATATGATTTGCAGGCAGCGCAGTTAAAACAGCAACAAGCACTCACGCGTTATAAAAAGATGGTGTGGCTACTTGGCGGCGCAATTGCAGCATTTATTGCTATAGCGGGTGGATTTACGGCGGGTAAGTGGTTTCAAACCAGTGCACTACTAAAAGCAAGCCAGCCGGTTGATTTTGTTAGTACTGATAGTAAAAAACAAAAACAAGCAGTAACAGATGAGCCAATTACAGCGCAAAATGAAACCGCACAGCCTGTAAAGTCACCTTCTACAGAGGCTGAAAAAAATAGCAATAAAGCCACTATAGAAGGGCAGTGGGTGTATGTGCAAACACCAACAGGTGTACAAAAAATGTTGCTTACCCCACAAGGGCAGTATATCCCTATTAATGATAACCCGACAAAGCAACAAGCTTACAATGTGCAAACCCCTATAAATGCTAATGGCTATGCGTTTAATCAGCCGACTTATAATGCACAGTTACCTAACACGCAAAACTATAATCCACTTGCTTATAATGCACCCGGCCAAAACACACAATTTATGCAGCCGCAAGCACAAAATACCAGCTCAGCAGGTTTAGATATGAGCAAGTACAAAGTGCTCGGAAAACCATTGAATGGTGAAAATACCCCAAGTACGCAAGTGCCGCAAAGTAGTCCGGAGCTTGATGCTGTACCGAGCAAATTAAAAGACGCTTTTGCACAAGCAATCAAAGACTCGCAGCAGGAGCAGGACTACGAAGTAACGCAGGCTTCACGCAGCTCCTCGCGAGTAGAACCTATTGAGCTATTACCCGATGGTTTGCAAGCTATGTTGCCGAGCATTAAATATCAAGCACACATATATTCTTCACGTGCGGATAAGCGTTGGATAAAGCTTAACGGCCGTGAGTTACACGAAGGCGATAATATAGGTGCGCTAAAAGTGCGCGAAATTACCCCAGAGCAAAGCGTACTAGACTTTGATGGCTATGAATTTAGCTTAAAAGCTCTGCAAGACTGGCCACAGTAATATTGAACTATTAAAAAGCCGCCGTAACGCGGTTTTTTTAAGGTAAAATCGAATTTTTATAAAAGCGTTCTAAATCAATATTATAATCAGCTGGTTTAACTGTCGATTCGAGTACGTCAGCTGTTTTTTTATTGGCTAAGTCAATATCTTGTACTTCGGTATAGCGGCTATGCTTTGCGCTATAGAATGTTTTTACCACCGGTTTTAAAGGAGTCGTTGGGTTGCTTTCGGTTACTAGGCCTACTTTTTGGCTTGAAAGCTTAACTAAGGTACCTACCGGGTGAATGCCAATACATTGAATAAATTTAGTGAGTAGTTCACCATCAAAGCTATCGGGGCAGCCATCTTTTAAAATTTTAAACGCTTTAATAGGCTCCATGCCTGCTTTATAGACACGTTCTGCTGTCAGTGCATCATATACATCTACAATAGATGCCATGCGTACGTATTGGCTTATCTCATCGCCTTTTTTGGCAAACGGGTAGCCTTTTCCATCTAAACGCTCATGATGTAGGCTGGCAATATCTATAGCAATACCTGTTAATCCTGCTTCTTCCAAAATTTGTTTTGAATGCAAAGCATGGTTTTGCATAATTTTAAATTCGTCATCACTTAAGCGGCCCGGTTTATTGAGCACTTCGTCAGGGGTTTTAATTTTTCCTATGTCATGTAACAAAGCACCTGTAGTAAGCTCTGCAATAATATCGCGCTCTATGCCTAAGTGCTTTGCAAAAATACCCATCAATATAGATACATTAATAGAATGCTCAAGTAAGTATGCATCTTTTTGGCGCATTTGTGTTAAGCAGGCTAGGGCATCTTGGTTTCTAAAAATTGAATCCATAAAACCACTGGCAAGTTCCTTAAAAGGCGCTATGTCTATATCTCTGCCCGCTTTTATATCGCCAAAGGCCTTTTGTTGAAGTGTTTTAGCTTCGTCGTAGAGCTTTTTAGCTTTGCCCATTTCTTGTTCGCTACTATGAACTTTAAGCCAAGGGTCGCGTTTTTTAATATCAGCCTTAGGCGTTGGCGCTGGGGCTTGGGTGTCGGGCTCGGATGACGTTAATGTTTTATCTGGATCTATCTCTATTTCTAAAATGCCCGCTTTTTTGAGCTTATCAATACCCGCCTGAGTTTTAACCCAGCCTTGGTTTTTAATTTTAATGCGCCCAGTTTGCTTTGTAACACTTTGTACAAACATGCCAGGCTGTAATTGCGAAATAGAGATAACGTTCAATTTTCTTACTTCTATAAGGGTTCTTTGTTTAAATTAGCATCATTATACGTTGCAACGTAAAAAAAAAGGCACTTTTAAGTGCCTTTTTTTTCATTTTTAGTTAATTAGTATTAGATGGTTATTCGTCATCTTCTACTAGGGTCATCAGTGAGGTATTACCGCCAGAGGCAGTGGTATCAATACTGATCGTTTTTTCGGTAATTAAGCGTTTAATTAACGTATCGTAATACTCTGAAGTAATTACTGGCAAAATAGCGCCTTTACGCTGTGCAAGTTGTTGGCTGAAGTAACCTAAACGAGACGAACGTGCTGCAACCACCGCACCCGCTAAGTGAGGGTGAGCCAAAATAGCTTGAAGCTGGTTAGGTTTTGCAACCTGGAACACGCCCTCTGCAACGCCTGTGGCAATAAACTTGTCTTTAAAAGCTACCGCCTCATCATAAAACAGCTCTGATGCTACCGTAATTACTGTATTACCAGCAGCTAGTGCTGTAATAATTGACAGCGCCCAGAAGTTAAATGACGTGCTTTTATCTGCATAACATACTACACAACCACGTGCTTCAAGGTGCAAGGTGTTTGATTCACCTGTAGGCCCAGGCAAAGTAGTAAACTTACGCATGTGTTTTTCGAGGCGGTTTAATTGTGCACGCGCTTCTGAAAGCGTTAATGCCAAATCGTCCGCTAGGTCATCAATAATTTCGACCGTTGCTACTTTAGCAAGCAGCTGACGAACAGCCGATACACGGTCATTTAGCGGTGTTGCACGCCAAATTTTCTCATCGCGCATTGAGTTAGCCATTAGCTTTTTAACTTGTTCATTTGCACCGCTGTAATGGTGTAAATCAAGCTCATCTGGCGTTAGGTTAGTCATTTGCACGTTATCAGGCGATGCTTTTTCTTTTACTAAACGCTGCAGGTAGTTAGGTCCACCGGCTTTAGGGCCGGTACCTGATAAACCACGGCCACCAAATGGTTGCACACCTACAATAGCACCAATCATATTACGGTTTACGTATACGTTACCCGCACGCGACATTTTAGCTAGGTACTCACAACGCTCTTCTATACGAGAGTGAACACCCATTGTTAGGCCGTAACCTGTGTTATTTATTTGGTCAATTACGTTGTCAATATCATTCGCTTTAAAGCGAATAATGTGTACACATGGACCAAATACTTCACGCTTAAGTACTGATAAATCTTCTATTTCGTACAAACGAGGCGCAAAAAAGTAGGCTCCGTTTTGCGTGTTGTCAGGTATCTTACACTCGTAATGAAGTGTTGCATTACCTTTTAAGTATTCAACATGCTCATTTAGCGTTTTAAGGGCTTTTTCATCAATTACCGGGCCTACATCGGTAGAAAGCATTGATGGGTCCCCAACATGCAGCTCTGCCAGCGCACCTTTAAGCATTTCAATAATGCCATCAGCAACATCTTCTTGTATAAATAATACACGCAGTGCTGAACAGCGTTGACCAGCACTTTGGAAACCTGAGCTTATTACATCATCCACAACTTGCTCTGGCAGCGCTGTTGAATCAACAATCATACAGTTTTGGCCGCCGGTTTCTGCTATTAACGGTACTTGAATATCGTTACGCGCAGCGAGAGTTTGTGAAATAAGTGTGCCGGTTTCTGTAGAACCAGTAAACATAACAGCTTGTATACGCTCATCAGGTACAATTGTTTTACCCACTTCAGAACCGCGGGCGATTACTGGCTGCACTACATGCTCTGGTAAGCCAACCGAAAGCATTAATTCAATAGCACGAAGTGCAATTAAGCTTGTTTGCTCTGCAGGTTTTGCAATAACTGTATTACCCGTAACGATTGCTGCAGCTACTTGGCCTAAGAAAATAGCAAGCGGGAAGTTCCATGGGCTAATACATAAAATGACACCGCGGGCTTCAAAACGTTCATCGCTAGCTAGTTCTTCTGCGCGGGCAGCGTAGTAGCGACAAAAATCAACAGCTTCACGTACCTCATCGATACCATCTTGTGCAATTTTACCGGCTTCTTTAATACATATAGCCACAAGCTCATCGTGGTGGCGCTCTAAAATATCTGCTACACGACGTAGTAAATTAGCACGCTCTTTTACAGATGTTTGCGACCATGACTCAAATGCCGCTTCAGCATTGGCTAAAATATCTTTCATCTCATCGCTAGATTGCAGTTTAACGTGGCCGATGATTTCGTTATGATTTGCTGGGTTTGTAACCGCTAATGCGCCTTCAGGTACTTGGCCTTTATCAATTAAATGCTCGTTAAACCAGCTTTCAAGGTTCTCTTTGAATGGCGTAATCACATTAATATCGGTTAAGTCCATGCCTTTAGAGTTAGCACGTTCATCGCCGTATAAGTCGATTGGCATTTTAATTTGCGTATTGTACTTATTACGTAAACCTTGCAGTGTTTCTACTGGATCAGGTAATAGCGACTCAACTGGTTTAGTGGTATCTACAATGGCGTTTACAAACGATGAGTTAGCGCCATTTTCAAGTAAACGACGAACTAGGTAGGCAAGCAGGTCTTCGTGCTGGCCTACTGGAGCATACACACGACATTGAATTTTTTCCTCATTTACGATTTGGTCAAATAAAGATTCGCCCATACCGTGTAAACGTTGGAATTCAAAACCGGTGTTATCGCCTTTAGCAACTTCTAAAATAGTGGCTGCAGTGTAAGCGTTGTGCGTTGCAAATTGTGGGTAGAGCACATCACGCGCTTCGAGCATTCTAATCGCACAGGCTTTGTAAGATACATCGGTCGTTGCTTTACGTGTAAATACAGGGTAGTGCTCTAAACCATCTTGCTGAGTGGTTTTGATTTCGGTATCCCAGTAGGCACCTTTAACTAGGCGCACCATCATTTTACGGCCTACGCGAGTAGCAAGCTCAGTTACCCATTCAATAACAAAAATAGCGCGCTTTTGATACGCTTGTACGGCCAAGCCAAAACCTTGCCAGTTACCTAGATCTTCATCGCTAAATACCGCTTCAATAACATCTAACGAAATATCTAAGCGGTCAGCTTCTTCGGCATCAACCGTAAAGCCAATATCGTATTGTTTAGCTGCAAGCGCCAGCTCTTTAAGTTTAGGCACAATTTCGGCCATCACGCGCTCTTTATGCGTGAACTCATAACGTGGATGAATAGCAGAAAGTTTAACGGAAATACCTGGGCTTTTAACTGGGCCACGGCCATTTGCTGCTTTACCAATGGCATGGATTGCGTTCATGTAGCTGTCGAAGTAACGCTTGGCATCTTTCATTGTGCGCGCGCCTTCGCCTAGCATGTCATATGAGTAAACGTAGCCTTTTTGCTCTTTTTCGGCAGCGCGTTCAATGGCCTCATCAATGGTGCGACCCATAACGAACTGCTTACCCATAATTTTCATGGCAAAGTTTACAGATTTGCGAATAACAGGCTCGCCTAAACGACCTATGGTCTTTTTAAGCATGCCAAATTGCTGTTCTTTGGTTTTATCTGTGTAGTTAACCATTTTACCGGTTACTAATAACCCCCATGAAGAAGCATTAACGAATAAAGAATCGCTGCTTCCTAAATGAGAACTCCAATCACCTTTAGCAAGCTTGTCACGAATTAACGTATCTTGCGTGGCTTTGTCTGGTACGCGAAGTAGGGCTTCGGCCAAACACATTAACACTACACCTTCCTCACTAGAGAGTGAGAATTCATTTAAAAGTGCGTCTACACCGCTTTGACCGTCTTGGTCTTTTCGAATGTTTAAAACAATCTGGCGAGCTCTTTCCCACGCACGGCTACGTGCTTTAACACCTACTTCTGCAAGTGGTAAAATATGATCAATAACGGCATTTTCGTCAATGCGGTAAAAATCACGAATTTTCTGTCTTGTAGGACAGGTTGTTGTCAAATCGCCATTGAATAACATAAGCAACCCTCAGGAATGTTAATATGTAAACAGTAGAACAAAATTATGCGCTTGTGCCGCTAGGCTAAAGCAAACTTGCTACTAATAAATTACCAGTGATGTAATGCGTGCATTCTAATTAAATTTCAGCAGAATATGCTGGTTAAATTTCGCGATTTACGATAATTTACAGGGCATATTTTCAACTTATCCGTATAAAATTCTGTATGACAAGTCCAAATAGATTACGCCTGCTTGATCGTATCGATTTAGCAATATTAGACGTTCTTCAAAAGAACGGCAGAATTTCTAATGTTAACCTAGCAAAACAGGTTAATTTAAGTCCTAGTCCATGCCTTGACCGTGTTAAGCGGTTAGAGCAAGAAGGCTATATAGAAGGGTATTTTGCAAAGCTTAGCGAACAAAAGCTGAACCAGAGCTTAGTGGCGCATGTGCAAGTATCGCTGGTGGCATCTAACACGGCTGTATTTAAAGTGTTTAAAGAGCACATACTTAAAATTGAGCAAGTTGTTGAATGCGATATGGTAGCGGGCGGGTACGATTACCTGCTAAAAATTAGGGTCTCAGATATGGATGAGTACCGACAAGTGCTAGGAGATTTGGTCGACATTCCGGGGGTAGGGACTCACCATACTTATATGGTCATAGAAAAAATCAAGCAAGACCCTGGTTTACGTTTGGATATTTAAAATCCATATGCTTATTGCAATAGCTTACACACACATTAAAAAAGCACCTAAGGGTGCTTTTTTTAGTAGTTAGCTCAACAAAATAAGCTAATAAAAGTGTAGGTTAATTATGCCCACCCTTCGTAGCGCTTACGGCGTGAAAGTACAACGGTAAGAATAATACCTAAAAATAAACCTATAAAGGCAATAGCGCCGCCATAAGTTAATAGCTGACGTTTTTCTTTTGCTGTGGCTGCTTGTTTTTGCGCACGTTCTTGCTCAAGCGTTGTTTGCAGCTCAGTAATTTGTTGGTTAAGTAGTTTGTTTTGATTGGTTAAGCTTTGATTGTGCTTTTGTAACTGCGGGAGCTCAACTTGTGCTTGGCGCAATTTATTTTGAACACTGCTCATTTCACTACTGAGCGTTTGATACTGCTGGTGAAGACCCGGAGTTTGCGATATAAATTTAGATTCAACCCAACCTTCACGGTCTTTATCGTCTTTGATTTTTATAAAGCCGTTTTCTTCTTTTGATAGCACGGATAATTTAGTGCCCGCATCTACAGAGCCAAGTAAGCGGTAGTTTTTACCTGCACCAGAGCGCATAAAGGTATATAGATTGTCGATTATATAAGCTGTGTTTGCATCTGATGAGTTGGCTGTTTGAGCTTCTTGAGCTTGGCTTATAAACGAGGTGGCTGTTAAAAGTAGCCCTAGTAAACAGTGTTTTAGCATTTATCTACCTTGTTAGTCTATCCGTGTCCGTTGTGGTTGTGAGTAATATTTTCACATAAGTAGTGAGATAGTATGGATTAAACGCGTTAATAGCAAGGTTGATATTGTAACCCGATAATGGCATAGCTCAGTCAAAAAGGTTAAAAAATTTGCAAAATGAGGTGGCTTTGTTTATTTTGAGCACTTATTTATTTTAAAGGTAATCCTCAACCCTAATGGATACTGAGATAGAACTGAAGTTTTTGGTATCAGATGCCGTTGTTCCACTGATCCCCTCGCTAATCACACAATTTGCTAAAACGGTTATTAATAAACCTTCACGTAGTCTGCAAAATGCCTATTACGATACTCCAAGTAGAGAGCTAAGAGCCCTGGATATCGGTTTTAGAACGCGCTGTGCCGACGGTAAATGCGAACAAACCATTAAACTTGCTGGCGAAGTTGTGGGCGGACTTCACCAACGCCCTGAATATAACTTGCCGATTGAATCGAGTCGCCCTGATTTATTAGCCTTTAATAATGCTATTTGGCCTCATGGTATGCAAGTTAATGCTATTAGCGATAATTTATATCCTATTTTTAGTACTAACTTTATTCGTCGTACCTGGTTAATAGAAACCCCCAACGGTGCAAAAATCGAAGTCGTGCTCGATAAGGGGGAAATAGCTGCATCGGGTAAGGTTGATATTATTAGCGAGCTAGAAATAGAGCTTGTTGAGGGTAACAGAGACGAGCTATTTGCTTTGGCAGATAAACTTGTTAGCCAGAACTGTATTCGTTTAGGGCTTTATTCAAAAGCAGCTAGAGGCTATCGTTTAGCCGATGAAACACCGCTGAAGCCGAGTAAGTCGATAGGGTTTGTAAAATTAAAAAAACAAGCAACGCAAGAGCAAGCGCTGATTGAAGCCATGAACTTTGGTATTCGCTTTGTGCAAAAGCATGAGCAGTGTTACTTTGACAAGCCTAGTTTAAAAACCCTCAAACGCGTGACTGACGGCATTAGCTTAATTAGGCACAATTTTTGGTTGTTCGACGATATTGTAAGTAAAGAGAGCACTGAACAGTTAAGAACAGAGCTCAAGTGGTTGTTAAGTGAATTAGCCTGGGTTGAAAATGCTATTCAGTTAAAAACGTATACATCTAAGCGCCACGCATTTTATAAAAAGATAAATGCAGCGCCAGCATTAGCGCAAGTTATTAACGATTTAAAAGAGCTTCAACCGAGTATTGATGATATTAATGCTTTGTTTCAAAGTGCGCGTTATAACCGGTTACTGCTGTTGCTTACTACTTGGTTAGTAGACAAGCAATGGCGTAAATTTTGGGGCCAAACCGAGCTTAAAGCAGCAGAGCTGCCAGTGGCTAAAATTGCTAAACGCTTATTCAATAAAGATTGGCAAAATTTAGATAAATTACTCCCTAAAGAGCAAACGCTTACCGTAAAAGACTATTTAAGTTTACGCCCGCAATTAGAAAACAGCTTATTAAGCGGTAATTGCTTAGGCGCATTGTTTGACAAAGAAGCGCGTTTAGAATTTAGGCTACCGTGGTTAGATATTTCTCATGGTATGTATGAGCTCAGCACGCTGGAATATTTAAAACAGCTTTGCGGTGGGCAAGAAGATGAGCAATTGGCTAAAATTCAACAGTGGCTAGATCAGAAGTCGGATTACTTAGTCAGTGCTATGGAGCAAAGCCGTTTAGCGTCTTTTGATATAGAGCCGTATTGGCAATAATACCTTGTAGCAGGTGTTGCAGCATTAACACCTGCGTTAACCTTTTTTGTTACTTTTTTAAACTCCCTTAATTAAATAACCTCCTAATTTCTACGTAATAAAAAATGGTGTGTTAGGCACTCGTTAACTATGCTTAAAGTCATAAACCTACAACGGTAAGACTAATATGAAGTGTAGTGTTGTTTTGCTTTTTTTATTCAATAGTATTGGGGTCTATGCTCAAACCTTCACTTTTGGTGTAGTTCCGCAATATGAGCCTCAAAAATTGACTGCAATATGGCAGCCTTTTCTTAATAAAGTAACCGAAAAAACGGGCGTGCAGTTAAAGCTTGTGACAGTGGAATCAATTCCGGTTTTTGAGCAAGGTTTTGCACAAGGCGATTACGATTTTGCTTATATGAACCCATGGCACAGTGTTATTGCATTCGACAAGCAAGGTTATTTACCTATAGTGAAAGATGCTGCGCGGCATTTGCAAGGGGTATTAGTAGTCAATAAAAACAGTAATATTGAATCCGTTAAGCAGCTTGAAGGCGCTGAAATCGCTTTTCCTGCACCTAATGCATTGGGCGCTTCTTTATTGATGCGTGCTGAGCTTGCTTTGTTGTATGGCTTAACAATAAAACCTGTGTATGTACAAACCCACTCATCTGTTTATTTAAATGTGGCCCTTAATGCAACACCTGCAGGCGGTGGGGTGATGGGCACATTAATGCAGCAGCCTCAAAATCTACAAAAAAAACTAAAAGTTATTTACAAAACGCGCAAGGTTAATCGCCACCCCATAGTGGCTCACCCTAATGTAAGCCCTCAAGTACAAGCGCAAGTTCAACAAGCTATTATAGAAATAGGCAGTAACCCTAATCAAAAACACTTATTAGCGGGGATCCCAATAATTAACCCAAGTAAGGCAAGCATTGACGATTATAAACAATTAACGCAATGGGGCTTACGCTCGTTTTATGTTGAAAATTAACTGGTGGCGCAGCTTACGATGTCAAAGCTTTATAGCCGTTATGGCATTTGGCTTGTTATTGGTTTGCTTATTTATATTTTACGCTTTGCCAGAACAAGCTAAGTGGGTAAACGATGGCCTTTCTAGCGCAGCTCAGCGCTCTTTACAGCAATTATCGACTTCAATCAAAACGCCTTTATTGACCCGTCAATATGCTCAGCTGTATGAGCAAATAGACGCACAACTTAATACAAACCCTAATTGGAAAGCTATTAGGGTAGTAGAGCCGGCTACAGGCAATCAATTATACCCTTTAGATGAGTGGCAACCGCTAGATCAAAAAGGAAATGTTACCTTAAGTGAACGTATTATCTTTTTAGATAAGCCTTTGGCTGAAATTACACTCACCGTTAATTTTGAAAACGCAATAAGTGAAGCGGCAAAGCTACATTACACGTTAATTTATATTCAGTTTTTTATACTTGTGGTGTTTTTTATAGGCTTAGCTTGGTTAGTCGATTATAGAATTACTAGCCCTTTACGAGCACTGGAGGACGCTTTTTCTAAACTGGCGAAGGGAAATTTTGATTGTCACATTAATGTACAGCAGCAAAATGAAATTGGCAGCGTTATAAATGCTTTTAACAAAATGGCCAATGAGGTGGCGAATAATCACCAAAAAGTAAATGCATTAAGAATTCAAGCTGAGTCGGCTAGTAAGGCTAAGTCTGACTTTATGGCAAGTATGAGTCATGAACTTAGGACGCCTTTAAACGCTATTTTAGGGTTAGCGCAGCTATATCAATATGACAGCAAAGCAACCACCGTACACAAAGACAATGCGCAAAGTATTTACCAAGCTGGGGAGCATTTACTTTTACTAATAAACGACGTGTTGGACTTAACGTCTATTGAATCGGGGAATATGCAGTTTAATTTTGAATATGCTCCTGTTAAAGACATGCTACAGCATAGTATTGAAATGGTGAGCGAACTTGCCAGAGTTGAGCTTGTTACTATAAATACTCATAATATTGACTCCCTTGAAGGTATTTACTTATATGTAGATAAGCGCCGTTTTAAACAGGTGCTGCTAAACTTGCTCTCCAACGCAATAAAATACAATAAAGTGCGCGGTAAAATAGATATACGCTGTAAAACTGTTGATTCTAGCCGCTGTAAAATTGATATTGAGGATACAGGTTGTGGCTTTTCAGAGGATGATATTTTAAGGCTTTTTAAACCCTTTGATAGGTTAGGGGCAGAGAGCAGTAAAACACATGGTACGGGCATTGGTTTGGTGATTACTAAAGAGCTTGTAGAGCGTATGCAGGGGCAGCTACAAGTACATAGCAAAATTAATAAAGGCGCGTGTTTTACCATTAGTTTTAATAGCTTTAAAGAAAGCACGTTAACGACTACAAAAGCTGACGAACCACTCAATCATCCCAGCCGTTCTCCCGCCACTTCCGCTACAGGTAAACTCCCCGTATTAAATGTGCTGGTGGCAGAGGATCAGCTTACCAATCAGCAGGTTTTAAAGCAGCAATTGACTATGCTTGGCGTTGACTCAACGTTTGCAAATAATGGTGAGCAGGCGTGGCAAATGTTGCAAGATAAGTGCTTTGATATGCTACTTACCGATATTCAAATGCCGCTGTTAAACGGGCTTGAGCTGGCAAAAAAAATACGCAAAAACACACAGTTCAATGAGCTAATAATTATTGCTGTTACGGCCAATATTATGGAAAAAAATATACAGGATTGTTATAGCGTAGGAATGAATGGCTTTTTAACTAAACCGATAGAGCTTGAAAGCTTAAAAGAGCTGCTAATGAAGCACTCGCAAGGTATTGTTGCTGCACATACACAGCCGCTACCAACCACAGAGCAAGCAAGCTCTATGTATAACCAATTAGATATGCCTTTATTGTTTTCGATGTTAGGACAAGATGCACAGGTGCATTGTTTAGTTTTTCAGGCGTTTTTACAGACCGCTTATGAACAAGTTAAATTAATTGAAGCGTATACGCATAGCTTAAATTACGCCGATTTGTCTTTTCAAGCGCATGGTTTAAAGTCATCTGCTAAATCGGTCGCAGCGTTAAAGTTAAGTGATATTTGCCAACAGATAGAAAGTTTAGCGGCGCAAAATAAGGTCGATGAAGCGTTATTATTTGCCCTACAGACGGGGTTTAATGAAGTGGTTACACAGTTAAAAGTTTATTGTAATAAACATGAGGCACTTTCTTAATGCCTCATGTAATAAAGGTTATTAGCTTATAACTAATATTTAGCGGCTTGTCCTTTGGCGGGTAAAGAACTTAAAATGAAGTCGCGTAAATCGTTATTAGAAAGCTTAAGATCTTCATGGCGTAGGTACATCATATGGCCGCTGCGGTACCCTTTAAAGCTTAATCTGTCTTTCATTTTTCCACTTGGGTCAAGCTGCCATAATGTGTATTTAGCATCAAAGTAATTTGTTGCGCCATCGTAGTAGCCAGCTTGAATCATCACGTTTAAATACGGGTTTTGCGCCATCGCTAAACGTAAGTTTTCGCCGGTATTATTTTTACTGCGATCCCACGGGTGAACATTGCCGAATAAATTGTATTTAACATCCGTTTTGTAATTAAGCTCCTCACGTAGGTAGTAATTTATTGCAGGCGTAAACGAATGTAGCCAAGAGGTGAGCTCAGCCCAGTAATCAGGTGATTCGCCAGCATCGCGTTTATCAATACCTAAATAGCGCGAATCTAAACGTCCAACAGTTTGTCCGCGCTCACGTAAAAGTTCTTTCCAAAAAAATTGAGTGGGGATATCTAAGTTGTTTTGCGCTACAAACTGTTCTGAAAGGCCTGCATATTCAGCCATTTTTTTTATTATTTGGCGCTTTTTATCGGCATCGATAAAGCCGCCTTTAACGAGGGCTGGAATAAGCTCATTAATAGTAAACTGCTCAACTTCGGGTAAAAGTTCATAGAGCTCTTTTTTTTGTAAATCTTTTTTAAGTGCTTTGTGATACCACGCCGTTGCAGCAAAATAAGGTAAGCGGTTTGCCGCTTTTATAGGGCCGTCTCGTTTTATACCAATATCGGTTGGCGATACTAATACCACCCCATTAATGTACATCCACTGACTGTTTTGTAGCTCATGAGCAAGGCCTGATACGCGAGTCGTGCCATAGCTTTCGCCTATTAAAAACTTAGGTGAGCGCCATCGCTCATTTCTGTTTACAAAGGTATTTAGCCATTCAGCTAAGTATTTGATATCAGCATTTACACCAAAAAAGTGCTCTTTTTGTTTTTCTTTTGAAAGCATCTCACCTTTGGCATTTTCTACTACACGTGAATAACCTGTATTTACAGGGTTAACATAAACAATATCTGCTACATCTAATACTGAGTAGGGGTTATCTTTTACGCCATAAGGCTGAACAGGGTAGCCTTCGTCATCAATTTTTAATACGCGTGGGCCAGTGTACGCTAAGTGCATCCATACCGATGCGGAACCCGGCCCACCATTAAACGATATCAGTAAAGGGCGAGCAGCGATATTATCGACTTTATCTCGTGTGTAATAGGTGTATTGTAACGTGGCAATAGCATCCCCCCCGTCATTCCACACAGGTTGGGTCCCTGTTTTAACGGTGTAGCTAAAGCGTTCACCATTGATTTTTGCTTTATGTTTGGTGACTACATGGCTATCAATGTCTATTTTTCGTTGATTATCTGCTAATGCAGCACTACTTATCATTACAATGGTAAGCGCTAAGGCATAACGAGTTAATTGGGAAAGCTTCATTGTCGTTCCTTATAATTGTTTAGAGGCTATTTAAAATAAAAAACACATAAATAACAAAAGTATTGAGACTAATAGCCGATAATAGTAGTTAAGCTCATTAGCTGAGTACTTGTTTATTTAATGTTAATTGCCCCTCGCGTGTTTAGCTTAGCTTAAAAATAAAGTATATTTAGCCGGCTTTAGATTTGAATAAAAATACAGAGCGGGCCGCAACACAAATGGACCTAGCCTACTTATTGGCTATATAAACAGAACTTTATTGGATGTTTTTCATTATTTGCCATTTAGAGCAAGTTTAAGTAGTAAAATAACAAGATTAAAGAGAAGTTTATGCAAAGAGTATTAGTGGTCGAAGACAGCAAAGTAGTACAACAGGTACTACGCCACTTAACGGCTCAATATTTAGATGTCGCTGTTGATTTTGCTTGGTCATTAAATGAATGCAAAGACTATATTGAGAAACATAAATACTCCTTAGCATTAGTTGATTTAACCCTACCTGATGCCCCTAATGGCGAAGTTGCTAAATTTACACTTTCGCATGCTATTCCTACCGTGGTACTTACTTCAAAAATTGATGAATATAAGCGCCAACAAATGCTTGAGCTCGGGGTTATTGATTATGTAATAAAAGACAACCGTGACTCATACCATTACGCTATTAAGCTAGTGGCGCAGCTTTTGAGAAATCAAGGCTGTAAGGCGTTGGTTGCTGATGATTCGGTGTTAAGCCGCTCCTTAATGAAGCAAATGCTAGAAAAACAATTATTTGATGTAACCGATGCGCAAGATGGCCAGCAAGCACTCGAAATAATTAAAAGTAACCCTAATATAAAATTGCTTATGACCGATTATGCGATGCCATTGATGGATGGTTTTGAATTGGTTAAAGCGGTGCGCAATTTTAGAGGGCGCGATGATTTGGCCATCATTGGGCTTTCGGGGGCAGGTAAACATGGGTTATCGGCTCGCTTTATTAAATACGGTGCTAACGACTTTTTAACAAAGCCATTTATGAATGAAGAGTTTCATTGTCGTGTTATGCAAACAATGGAGCAGTTGTCACTGATTGCGGATATTAAAGAAAGTGCTTATAGAGACTATTTAACGGGAATGTATAACCGGCGCTATTTTTACCAATATGCAGAGCAACTACTAAAAAAACAGCAGCAAAATACGCTGGCATTACTTGATATAGATTTTTTTAAAAATATTAATGACACGCTAGGCCACGAAGCGGGTGATCAGGCACTAAAGCAGGTAGCCACATTAATTAAAACGACGTTTTCTAAGTTTACGGTCGCCAGAGTAGGCGGCGAAGAGTTTGCTATTATATTAGATGGTATAGACACCGCTCGTGGGCGAGAGTACTTAGAAGGCTTTAGAAAAAAGCTCGCCAAGCATGAATTTTTAATCGATGACAAACCGTTTTCTATCACCATTAGTATTGGTGTTGCTGATTTTCAAAACACTGATTTAACACAGGCTATGCGTGTCGCTGACGCTGCACTTTACCAAGCTAAAAATAATGGTAGGAATTGTGTTGTTTAACTTTAAAAATAACACTAATAACAAGCTTACACGTGTTAGTTATTTGTAATGCACCAATGTAGCTAAGTTGTTAAAAAAGCGCACCTATATGGTGCGTTTTTTTTGTTCTAAGCTTTTGATTTGCTCTTATCTAGTTGATATAAAATAGATTTTAATAGTGGCACAAAGGTTGGATTATATAAGCCAACAGGATAACAATAAAGCGTCCGAGGGGGCCACTATGAAAATGATTAGTGCAATCATAAAACCATTTAAATTAGATGATGTGCGCGAAGCGCTCGCTGATTTAGGTATTGAAGGGATGACCGTAGTTGATGTTAAAGGTTTTGGACGTCAACGAGGCCACACAGAGCTGTATCGTGGAGCAGAGTATCAGGTAGATTTTATTCCTAAAATCAAACTTGAAATTGCGACTCGTACTGAAAACTGCCAACGCGTAGTTGAAGCAATTACTAAAATTGCCTCAACAGGAAAAATTGGTGACGGTAAGATTTTCGTGTACGACTTAGATCAAATCGTACGTATTCGTACGGGCGAACTTGATGAAGAAGCAATTTAAGGGGGCTGATTAATGGAAAACACAATTGTAGAACTCAAATTTTCTCTCGATACCTTTTATTTTCTGGTGTCGGGTATATTAGTAATGTGGATGGCAGCAGGTTTTGCCATGTTAGAAGCGGGTTTAGTCCGCTCTAAAAACACCACTGAAATTTTAACTAAAAATGTGGCGCTGTACTCTATTGCATGTACCATGTTTTTATTAGTTGGCTACAACATTATGTATGTAGACAACGCTGAAGGCGGCATAATCCCTTCAATTGGTGCATTAATTGGCACGCAAGCGGCCGATGCTGACCACTCTTTAGAATCTGACTTTTTCTTCCAAGTAGTATTTGTTGCAACGGCTATGTCGATTGTATCGGGTGCCGTGGCTGAACGTATGAAGTTATTTGCTTTCTTAGCATTTACAGTGATTTTAACTGGCTTTATTTACCCAATGGAAGGTTACTGGACATGGGGCGGTGGCTTCTTATCAGAAATGGGCTTTGTTGACTTTGCAGGCTCTGCTATTGTTCACGGTGCGGGTGCCGCAGCTGCGTTAGCAGGTGTAATTTTACTTGGCGCTCGTAAAGGTAAATACGGTAAAAACGGTGAAATTTACCCAATTCCTGGCTCTAACTTACCCCTTGCTACATTAGGTACGTTTATTTTATGGATGGGTTGGTTTGGTTTTAACGGTGGTTCGCAATTACTTCTTTCAGACAAAGAAAATGCAACAGCGGTAGGTCAAATTTTACTTAACACCAATGCCGCTGCGGCAATGGGTGCAATTGCTGCCTTATTTGTATGTAAAGTGTTATGGGGTAAAGCTGATTTAACTATGGTACTAAACGGCGCATTAGCAGGCTTGGTTGTTATTACTGCAGACCCACTTTCACCATCACCACTCATGGCATGTTTACTAGGCATTTTAGGTGGTTCACTGGTTGTGTTTAGCATTGTAGCTCTTGATAAAGCGAAGATTGATGACCCGGTAGGTGCAATCTCAGTACACGGTGTATGTGGTGCCCTAGGTATTATGCTTGTACCTGTATCTAACGGCGATGCAAACTTTGTAACTCAGCTTATTGGCTTAGTAACGATTTTAGCTTTTGTTTTCGTAGCTTCATTCATTGTATGGACTATTTTAAAGCAAACTATGGGTATTCGCGTAACAGAAGAAGAAGAGTTAAGCGGTATGGACCAACACGATTGTGGTGTTGATGCTTACCCAGAATTTGTATCTGTTCGCAGTAACTAATATTAAATAGATTAATCATTGTGTTCACAAAGCCCTACCTAAATAGGGCTTTTTTTCGTTTCAGGGGAGGTTAACTTTTCAGGTGTTAGGCTATAGCCAATATGCTAAGCTCACACTCGTGAATAAACCTTGGAATAAATTACACTTAAATGGCTGACAACAAAAAAACACCCAGTAGTAAAACCACACCTAAGCGTGCTTCTAAAGCAGCTAGCTCGCCACGCAAAGCCACATCAAAAACCACAAAAAAAGGGTCAAACCCTGTTGTTAAACGCTCATTTATGCGAAAAACATGGTCTATTTTTTGGAAGTTGAGCTTGGCTGTTTTTATTGCGATGGCTATGTATCTTATTTATTTAGATTCAAAAACAACTCGTATATTCGAAGGCAATAAATGGCAACTGCCAGCACAAGTATATGCACGCTCAATGGAATTTTACCCAGGACAGTTTTTATCAAGCCAAGAGGTTGTATGGGAGCTTGAGCGTTTAAATTACTCATCGGTCAACCGTTTAAGCCGCACCGGCCAATACGTTAAAACGCCAAACAGCATTAAAATCTACCGACGCGACTTTGAGTTTTATGATGGCTTAGAGCAAGCTCATATTATAGAGCTACGTTTTGCAGGGAAAAAAGTAGCCACAATAAAAGATAAATTTGGCAGGCGTTTAAATAGTGCGCGTTTAGAGCCTGTACAAATAGCCCGTATTGGCAACGATTCAAAACAAGACAGAGAGTTTGTACCGCTTGATAAGTTTCCGCCGATGCTAAAAGACACGTTACTAGTGGTAGAAGATCGTGATTTTTATAATCACCATGGTGTATCAGTATTTTCTATTTTACGTGCGCTTTATTCAAATATTAAAGCAGGACGTACCGTGCAAGGTGGCAGTACCTTAACGCAGCAGCTTGCAAAAAATATATACCTAACACGTGAACGTTCTTTGGTGCGTAAAATAAATGAGGCATTTATTGCGCTTATTTTAGATTACCGTTATTCAAAAGATCAGATTTTAGAAGCTTATTTAAATGAAGTTTACTTAGGACAGTCTTATAACCAAGGCGTGCATGGCATGGGCTTGGCGTCTGAGTTTTATTTTTCAAAGCCTGTTGATGAGCTGGAATATGACCAAATAGCGCTACTGGTGGCGATGGTTAAAGGGCCTTCGTATTACAATCCTCGTCGTTATAAAGAGCGCACTATGGAACGTCGTGATTTAGTACTGCGCTTAATGGTTGAAAACAAGCTACTAACGACAAAAGAATACCGTGCATCACTTAAACGCCCAATTGATATAGCGCCAATGAAAGCAAGTTTACAAAAGTCATATCCTGGCTTTTTAGAACTGGTAAATCGTGAGCTTAAGCAGTTATTACCTGATCAAAAAACACTAGATGCGGGCGTGCGTGTATTTACTTACTTTGATTTACAAAAACAAACGGCAATGGAAGAGTCCATTCAAAAAAGTTTACCGTATTTAGAAAAACGCCCTAATACCGATAAACTCGAAGCAGCCATGATCTCAGTTAATATCGAAAAAGGTGGTGTGTCTGCTTTAGTATCAGGGCGCGATGTTCGTTACTCAGGTTTCAACCGAGTGCTCGATACTAAACGAAATATTGGCTCCTTAGTTAAACCTGCTGTGTATTTAACAGCCCTACAGCTACCGCATTATAACTTAGCTACTTTACTTGATGACTCCCCTGTACAGGTAACAAATGAGCAGGGTAAAGTGTGGCAACCTGAGAACTTTGATCACCAATACCGAGGCGCATTGCCACTTTATAAAGCCTTTAGTAACAGTATTAATATTCCTGCGGTAAATTTAGGCTTAGATGTTGGTGTTGATAAAGTTGCAAATACGCTCAAAGGATTAGGAGCAAAAGATAATATAGATGAGTATCCCTCGCTGCTACTTGGTGCCGTAGAAATGTCGAGCTTTGAGGTTGCTCAACTTTATACCACTATTGCAGCCGACGGCGAGTATAGAGAGCTTACAGCTATATCTGCGCTAACAGACTCCGTAGGTAAGGTATTGTATAAGCATAAAGTTAAGTCAGAATCGCGCTTTGCAAAAGACGCTGTCTATATGACTAAATATGCCATGAAGCGAGTAACAAAAGACGGCACCGCTAAGCGCCTAAATTTGCACTTTCCTTCAATCCAGCTTGCAGGTAAAACAGGCACTAGCAATGATTTACGTGATAGCTGGTTTGCAGGGTTTGATCAAAATACAGTAACCGTTGCCTGGCTTGGTAGAGACGATAATAGCAGCACCGGTTTAACAGGTAGTGTGGGCGCATTGGAGGCTTATATTCGCTACTTAAAACCACTTAACCCTGAAGCTATTGCCGATACCCGCCCATCATCAATTAGATGGGCTTTCGTTAATGAAAAAACGGGTTTACAAGCCCCACCTGGATGCGGCAAGGTCATTCAGCTACCACTAAGAGCCAGTGAGTTTGAGCCAAGACCACAATGCATACGCTAATAAAATAAAAACCTTTATAATAAAACCGCTAACTCAGCGGTTTTATTATATCTAGCTTATCTACCTAGTAATTAAAATTTGAAATTAAATAAATTTTAATTACTTTTATTTCCTTTTTATAAATTATTAAATAAAGAGGGAGTATAACCTGCCTAAAAAAGCATTTTACGAGGTTGAAACACAAATGCTGTAACTAACATGTTAATAGTTTAATTAGCTGAATTATTATTTATTAAAACTTTCAATCTGTTTCTTTAAATTAACATCTAAAGTTTTATAATTTACAAGTTAGCGCGTTAAAATAATATTAAGCTGCTGATTTTTATTGTTTTTAATTTTTGTTTTATCTTTGTTTAATTAACATGTTTACAATTTGTACCCTTTTGTTACCCTCTGTATGCATTTTGTATAAAGTGCAAAAATAATTATAAACTTAACAGGGATAAGAGTATGAAAAATATTTTCAAAAAAAATCTTACGGCAATAGCGGTTCTCGCTTCACTAGGTGTAACGCTTCCAGCAGTGGCATCAGATGTTGTAGGTTCTATCGATAATATTTCTACTACAGCAGGGTATACCGTAACAGTAAAAAATCCTGCAACAGGGTTAGAAAGAACATTAAATATTTCTGAAGACGGTTCATTTAGATTTGCTTCATTGCCTTCAGGTAGCTATCAAATACAAATTTTAAAAAACGGCGCTGTTGTAGCTGAAGATAGTGTACGCGTTTCATTAGGTGCTAATGCAAAAGCGAGCTTTGATTTAGCACAGGTTAGTGATTCAGGTCCTGAAGTAATCCAAGTATTAGGCGCTCGCATTTCTTCGATTGATTTAACTACTGCCGATTCTGGTCTCGTTATTACAGACGCTGAAATAGATCGTATGCCAATTAACAGAGACCTTACCTCGGTTGCTTTATTAGCACCAGGCGCTGTAAAAGGGGACAGTGCTTTTGGTAATACTGCATCGTTTGGTGGCTCGTCAGTAGCTGAAAATGCATGTTATATTAATGGCTTAGAGGTTACTAATACACGCCAAGGCCTTGGTTGTGGTGAAGTGCCATTTGAGTTTTATGACCAATTCCAAGTTAAAACGGGTGGTTATTCTGCCAAATTTGGCCGCGCAACCGGTGGTACCATAAACACAACTACTAAAAGTGGTACAAATGAGTGGGAATTTGCGGCAGTTGTGCAATTTCAACCAGACTCTTTGCAAGAAGAAGGCAGTATCTCTCGTGGCAACAATGGCGCAGGTCAAATATTTAGAGACGAAAGCTTAGACACTGATAGCAAAACAGATGTAACTATTTCTGCTGGTGGTCCTCTAATCGAAGACACGTTGTTTTTCTATGGATTAATTAACCCAAGAGATACTGAGTCTACATACACCTGGGGTGGAGATGAATTTTCGCCAAACGATCAATACCGAAATGAATCGGCTTCTGGTGGCGATAATTTATTTTGGGGCGGTAAGCTTGATTGGGACATTAATGAAAACCATAGGTTGAGCTATTTTGCTTACTCTAATCGTCGTGATATTGAGCGCTCTGTATACGAATACAATAACGGTACTGTGGGCGATCGTATCGATGGCGCCATTTTAAAGCGTGGTGGTGAAGCACAAAGCTTAAGTTATACAGGCGTTTTAACCGAAGACCTAGTTGTTACTGCAATGGCTGGTAATATTAAAACAGAATATGAAACGCAATCAGAAAACTTGGTTTGTCCATCTATTACCGACTCTCGAGGTACTGCTAATCCAATCACTGGCTGTGGTGCAGGCGGTAGCTTTGGTGCTAATAATGATGAAAATACCCAATACCGCTTAGATGTTGAATATGTATGGAATGACCATGAAATTACATTTGGTATTGATTACCAAGAGCGTAAGTCTGAGAACATAAGTAGTCCTATCGGTGGACACAGCTATGATTACAGAACACTTGCAGATAATGGTAGCTGGCAAGCTGATAATGGCGCGCTAACAAATAATACAGGTGCCGCGCTTGACTATGTTGAAGACCGTATCTTTGATGGTGGCGGTAGCTTTGAGTCGGAGTTAACGGCTTATTACATAGAAGATCAGTGGCAAGTAACAGAGGATTTCTCTGTTAAAGTTGGCTTACGTATTGATGAGTTTGATAGCTGGGGGACGACTGGTAAGTTACTCACTAGCTTTGAAACAGATATTGCTCCTCGACTTGGTTTCACATGGGATCCTACGGGTACAGGCGATACTAAAGTATATGGTACATATGGGCGTTATTACTTACCCGTAGCCAATAATACAATTTTTAGAGCCGCATCAGGAGTTAGTGATATAACTACCGCTTATACCTACACAGGTGTAGATTCGCAAACTGGCGCACCTACGGGGCTCACGCCTTTAGCTGACACGCTTGGAAATGGTGGTATTCAAAACTCACAGCAAGTGAGTGGTGTGCCGGTTATACCTGAAAAAGATATTTTTCAGGCGCAAGAGGCTGATCCATTCTCTAAAGATGAATATATTATTGGTATACAGCAAGCGTTAAATGATGAATATACAGTAGGTGTTAAAGGTATATACCGCGAAGTTGCAACTGCATTAGATGATTACTGTGGGCGATATGCCTACCCATACTGCGTAATGATAAATCCGGGTGATTCGTCTAGCTGGTACAGCGATGGTTACTACTGGAATGGAACCGATTGGGGGGATTCATCATTCAATAACGACGGTGTTCCAGATAGTGGTTCTTTAACTACCTATTCAGCAGAAACAATAGGCCTACCTAAAGCAAATAATGAATACACCGCTGTAGAGTTTAGTCTTGATTATAAAGCTGACACTATTCGTTATCAGTTTGGTTATACATGGGCTAGAAGTGTAGGTAACTTTGAAGGTGCTGTTAAATCAGATATTGGTCAAGCTGATGCGGGTATTACCCAAGACTTTGACTTCCCAGCAGTTATGGATGGATCACAAGGTTATCAACCTAATGACAGACGCCATACATTCAAATTCTTTGGTAGTTGGGAACCGATGGAAGACTTAACAGTAGGTTGGAATGCTACTTTACAAAGCGGACGTCCTAAGAGCTTATTTGGTCAAGGATATCCATCTACCGATCCAAACTTAAATGGCGGTTGGGGTGATACTTTCTACATTTACACTAATGAGTGTCCGGATACAAATGGCAACGGCGACTGTGATCAAGATGAGAAAATCTATGAAAAACATAGCCGAGGCACTAATGGCCGTACACCTTGGGTATTTAACTTAGATTTATCTGCTGCATATGATTTCACAGTATCTGATATCGACATGCGTGCATCGGTTAATGTATTTAACATTTTCAACTCGCAAACAGAGTCATCACTGAATGAACACTATGAGCAAAATGAAGGTGAAGTAAATGCGTACCATGATGCTGCATATTCTTGGCAAACGCCACGTTACGTTCGTATAGGTTTAGAAGCTCGCTTTTAATACTTATTAATAACTAACCTTAAAAACCCTTCTTAATCGAAGGGTTTTTTGTAATTTAAAAGTACTTTTATTATTTTCGAGATTTAAAAAACTGCATTGATTTAGTTAAGTCATCAGAGAGCTGACTAAGTTGCTGTGCGTCTTGCAGTGTAGATTGTGCAGAGAGAAGAGTTTGATCAGCTAAATTACTTACTTCTTGTGCATCAGTTAATGCTTGAGTGGTTGCGTTAGATTGCTCTTTAACCCGTAGTGCTATCTCTTCGCCTTGGTGTTTTATATCACCCATGCTGTGCTCTGCACTTTGTAAAATATCGTTTGTTTCGGTGGCGGCTTTTACCGATTGTTCCATCTTCTGGACACTTGAACGCATTTTTTGTTGTGTATCGTCAGAAGCTTGTTGGAGTGAGCTAATTATTTGGTGAATTTCTTGCGTTTGAGTTTGTGTACGCTGCGCAAGGGTTCTTACTTCATCAGCCACAACAGCAAAACCACGGCCATGCTCACCGGCTCGTGCTGCCTCAATGGCGGCATTAAGTGCAAGTAAGTTAGTTTGATCGGCTATTTCGCTAATGCCTTTACTTACTTTACTAATTTCTTGGCTATCTTGAGCTAGTCTATCTAAGGCTTGTTGGCTTTCGGTAAATTCAACTTGAAGGTCTTGCATATACTTGGCAAGTTCCATGGTGTTGTTAGAGCCTTGCTTTACATGCTGCGCGGCATCTTGTGCTGTTAACATCGCTTGATTAGCAGACTCTTCTACACTCACTGCACTTTGCTCCATATTACTTAGTGCATCATGAATCGCGTTTACCCGTATTTGCTGTTTTTCAACATCGTTACTCGTTTGGCTGCTTGCCAGTGAAAGCGATTTAGTGGCGCCGCATAGCTCCACAGTACTTGCTTTTACATTCTCTAAAAGTTTTGAAAAGGCATTAAGAAGTGCGTTATATCGCGCTGCAATAATATCCATTTCATCATTAGTACTTGAGTTGATAACCGCATTTAAGTCGCCACTTGCTGCTCTTTGCGCTGCTTCGGCAAAGCGATTAATGGTATCGACCACAGCAAAGTAAAAACCTATCATCAAGTAAAACGCAAAGAGTAAACTTATTACAGATGCTGCTAATACTGTGTTTCTGATCCACTGCTGTGTTTGAAGTTTATTTTCAATAAGGGTTTCAAGGGTAGGAATACTTTTATCAACAAGTTTGCTAATACTGTTGTGCACTTGGTTTGTTAATTGAGTGAACTCGGTTTGCGTTAGCAGTATGTCGTCAGGCTCAAGTAGTTTTTTATCAATAGCTGTTTTAAATGCTTCAACTGCGGTGTGTAAATTAGTGAGAGAGGGCGTGAGTGCTTTATTGACCGATTTATCTGCATTCGTTGCAACACTCAATATTTTATTAAGCTG
This sequence comes from Pseudoalteromonas sp. S3785, assembly GCF_005887365.1. Classification (NCBI taxonomy): domain Bacteria; kingdom Pseudomonadati; phylum Pseudomonadota; class Gammaproteobacteria; order Alteromonadales; family Pseudoalteromonadaceae; genus Pseudoalteromonas; species Pseudoalteromonas sp. S3785. The sequence goes on from NZ_PNCT01000022.1 coordinate 26,184, forward strand.
TAGCTCGTATAAAGGTAAAGATTTACTTAAATTAGAAAGCGCGATAAACGTATCTGGTGTAAAGCGATTACTTGCCAATACCGTATTTGCACTTTGTGCTGTCGCATTTATTTGCATTATAAGTGCAGGAATTGGTGTTACTAAGGAGCGATTTACATAGGCACTTGCAAGTTGGTTATCAAGCGCTAAGTTAGATTGAATAGATACAAGCGCAAGTACTTCATCAGCTTGGTCGTTATTTATGTTAAAGCCTAGGGCGCGCGCTACTTTAATATTTTTACTTGTATCGCCTTGCATCTGGTTTGAAAGTATTGCTCTGTAGCCTTTTAAGCCTTGTTGCTGCATTTTTGAAACGGCAATGCTTTCACTTAATAACGACACTAAAAAAAATAGGCTTAAGGCAAGAGGGAGTAATAGTATTCCAAACATCAGGCTTATTTTTGTTTTATATTTTAAATTTGCCATAAGCTGAGTTGCAGGGGAGGCAAATTGGCGTAATCCTGACATAAGGCTCTCTTATTTTTTGTAAAGGGGGATGAAGATATATAGACCTTGTTACGTTTAATTATCATTCATTTATATTACTTTACAAATAAAAAAAGCCCTTTCGGGCTTTTTTCAATCTTTAGTCTTAATATTAAAGGTAATACAAACGTTTAATATTTATATTATCCTAAAGTTTAGCAAATGACCGCTCTGCAGCTTCAATAGTCGCTTGTACTTCTTGCTCAGTGTGCGCAGCGCACACAAAGCCTGCTTCAAAAGCCGAAGGGGCTAGGTATACACCTTCTTCTAGCATTAGATGGAAAAAGCGCTTGAAGCGTTCTAAATCACATTCTGTTGCTTGCTTATAGGTGGTTACTTTTTCTGCTTCAGTAAAGAAAAAGCCATACATACCGCCAGCGTAGTTAGTGGTTAAAGGAATGCCTGCTTTTTTAGCGCCAGCCTCAAAACCTTCACAAATAGCTTTAGAAATTGCTTCTAACTTATCGTGTAAACCTGGCTCGCTTAATAGCTCAAGTGATTTTAAACCTGCAGCCATTGCAATAGGGTTACCAGAAAGCGTACCCGCTTGGTAAACCGGACCTACTGGCGCAATGTAATCCATAATTTCGGTTTTCCCGCCAAAGGCACCAACAGGCATGCCGCCGCCAATGACTTTACCTAAACAGGTTAAGTCAGGTTTGATGTTGTAATACGCTTGTGCGCCACCTAATGCAACACGAAAGCCGGTCATTACTTCGTCAAAAATAAGCACCGATTTGTACTCATCACATACTGCACGCACGCCTTCTAAAAAGCCTTCAACAGGAGGAATACAGTTCATGTTACCTGCTACTGGCTCAACAATAACACAAGCAATGTCGTCAGCGTATTTTTCAAAAACAGCTTTTACTTCATCAAGGTTATTAAACGATACGGTAAGCGTGTGCTTTGCAAAATCCTCAGGAATACCTGGTGAATTTGGCACACCCATGGTAAGTGCCCCAGAGCCTGCTTTTACCAATAACGAGTCCGCATGGCCGTGGTAACAACCTTCAAATTTTAGGATTTTATCACGTCCTGTATAGCCACGTGCTAAACGAATAGCGCTCATAGTGGCTTCTGTTCCTGAGCTTACCATGCGTACTTTTTCGATTGATGGAACAAGCGCTTTTACTTTTTCGGCCATTAAAATTTCGGCTTCAGTAGGGGCGCCATAACTTAAGCCATTTTCTACTGCTTCATGCACTGCTTGCTTTATAGCTGGGTGATTATGGCCCATGATCATTGGGCCCCACGAGCCTACGTAATCAATATAACGGTTGCCATCAGCATCAAAAGTAAATGCGCCTTCTGCTTTGGTAATAAATAGTGGCGTACCACCTACACCGTTAAATGCACGTACAGGTGAATTTACACCACCAGGAATTGAAGTTTGTGCGCGATTAAATAAATCTTGGCTAATTGTCATGAAAAATCCTATAAATTGTCGCTTGGTAAAAGTGTTTAGCTGTCGCGTTTGCGGCTAAACCAAGGAACGTCTACTTCATATTGCTCGACTTTGTTTTCTACGCCGAGGGTTAAAGCAAACAGTGCCATACGAATCAATACGCCATTTTGCACTTGGCGAAATATTGCTAAGTTGTCGTTACTGTTTAAGTCGTTATCAAGCTCGTTAGCTTCTAAACGGCTATCACGTGGAAGCGGATGCATAAGCACTGAATTTGGCTTACAGTGCGCGTTATAAATTGATTGGCTGATTCTAAAGCCGCCACGGTATTTGTTGGCTTCTTCTTGTGAAGGGAAGCGCTCTTCTTGAATGCGTGTTTGGTACACAATATCAGCTGCTAAGTTACCTTCCATTTTGTTAACTAGCTGTATTTTATGGCCTGCATTTTCGACAGCATCTAAAATACTGGTTGGCATTTGCAGCCCATCGGGCGCCACCATCGAAAACTTCACATTTTTGTAATGGCACAATAATTTAGAGAGTGAATGGACTGTACGGCCATATTTTAAATCGCCAACTAGGGCGATATGCATGCCATCTATACTTTGCTCAAATCGGTTTAGTTCACGCTCAATGGTTAGTAAGTCAAGCAATGCTTGAGTAGGGTGTTCGTTAGGGCCGTCCCCCCCATTTATAACAGGTACGGTACAACCTTCTGAAAATTCGCTTACCGAGCCTGCATCAGGGTGACGCATAGCAACGGCATCAGCATATGCCGAGATAACGCGCGCTGTATCGTAAAGCGATTCACCTTTAGCAAGAGCGGAGCTTTGCATACCGGTTGTTTCGCGCACGCCACCGCCTAGTAAATTAAAAGCAGTACCAAAGCTTACACGCGTTCGTGTGCTTGGTTCAAAAAACAAATTGGCTAAAATAGCGCCTTCTAGCACAGTTGTTTGCTTTTGTTTTTTAGCATAAGGCTCCATTTTTTTTGCTACTGCAAAAATACGCTCAATGCAGTCTCTGTCGAGTTGATTTACCGACAGTATATGTTCACCTTGGAAACTTAACATGGGGTTATTCCTAATCAATCAAAGGGGCGCGATAATCCATAAAAATGGGGCACGCAATCGCGCGTGTTATAGCAAGTATTGTAAATTGCAGCGCAGTTTAACATGCGCTGTGATGCTTATAAATTAGGTTTTATCACCGCAAGCGCAACAATAATTAGCAGCGCAATCACTGGGAGCTCATTAAAAATACGATAAAAGCGGTCTGTTTTGGTATTTCTGTCGTTTTTAAAGTCGCTTAGTAATTTAAAACAGTAACCATGGTATAGATATAAAATGATGACCAGTACCAGTTTGTAGTGCAGCCACATGCTGTATCTAAACCACTCACGACCATATTCTACAATGGTGAGCACACCAAAAACGGCCGTTAAAATGGCAAACGGGGTAACAAAAAAGAGTAGCCGACGTTCCATTACTTTAAGCATTGAGTTACAGGCTTTTTCTTCGCTCATCGCGTGGTATACAAATAACCGAGGTAAATAAAAAATACCGGCAAACCAAGCAATCATAAAAAAAATGTGCAGTGTTTTATAAATTAATAAAGCGCTCATAAGAATCCTAAAGTAGGCTGTTACGAATAGTTAAAATATTATTTATTTGATCCCAGCGTAATAGCCCCATTATTTGTTGGTCATCTAGCAAGTTGTAAACATACAGGGCACCGCTGCGTTTATCTTTTAAAATATCAAAGGCATCGGCTAAGGTCGATTGGCTGCTAATACCCTGTAAACTAATGTAGTTTATATTTATGGTTTCGCCCGACATCAGAGTAAGGTCATACTCTGCTAAACGATAGCCGTTTTCTTCGTCGAAGACGATTAAAGGGGTTTGGCTGTCCATGGCATCTAGGGTGTTTTTTATTTGCTCTTTATCATCAGAATAAAGCAGCTTAAAGTTTTCATCCATATCATCCATTATGCCCACTTTTTGTAGCGCCTCCGTTGCGGGCGATACATGATAGGGGAGCCCTTGAAAATCGAGCTGTTGCAAAAATATAGACCGATTACCAAATACTTGCAGCGCCGTTACATAAGCGGTTGTTATCACTAACATGGCCGGTACAATAATCTCTGGCGAGGAGGTAAGCTCCATCACCGTTGTTAATGCAGCTAACGGCGCATGTAATGTAGCTGCGAGTAACCCTGCCATGCCTAATACGCCGTATGTGCCCGCAATGTCAGCACCTGGGCTTATAAACTGGGCAAAAAAGGCCATTAAAGTACCGGTTAAAACCCCAAGCCCAATTACAGGGCCTATTAACCCTCCGGGTATACCTAAGCCAATTGCAAACAGGGTGGCCAGCAGTTTAGCTATTAAAATAGTGGTAAGTAGCTGCGCGTTTTCTGGCGATTCAACCGCAATCGTAATTGCGCTCATACCTGAGCCCATCGCTTGGGGCACTGCATAGGCAATAATACTCGCAATACAACCTGCAATGAGTAAACGAGGAAACATGCTTAAAGGTTTAAATGTTTTTATGATCAGCATTAAATTTTGATTAAAGCTATAGGCAATTGCCCCTAAGGCCATACCACATAAAATTAAATATGGGTAATGCCAACCACTCAATGGCGTAATGCTAATAAGTGCCAGCTCCGAGCCTTCACCAAACACAAACTGTGTTGCTAAAGCGCCCGTTAACGCAGCAAGCATAATTGGTACAAAAATATGCACTTTATACTCACGTAGCACCACTTCCATAACAAAAATAACCGCAGCCAGTGGGGTATTAAACGAGGCTGCAATACCAGCGGCGACACCACAGCCACTTAATGTGCGCATGGCGTTGTGTGGTAAATGCAGTTTGTCGGCTAATATACTTGCGCCAGTAGCGCCCATATGAACAGATGGCCCTTCGCGACCAACCGAAAAACCACTTATTAATGCCAGTGCACCACCAACAAATTGGTTTACAGTATTGTACAAAGGCATTTGCCCATAATGGCGTTTAATACGATGAATAACAAAAGGAATGCCTAAACGATAGTGCTTAAAACCAGTAAACGCGGCAAAGGTTGCTATTAATAGCGCTGCAATTAATGGCATTAAAACCCGTTCAAGAGTAGGGATAGTGGTAAAGTTATCAGGAGTGTCTAAAAATAAGCTTTGAAAAAACAGAATCGTTAAGCGAAATAAAATGATAAAAAATGCAGCAATTAAACCAGCACTTACGCCTAATAAGCATAATTGCACAGAGGTTTTTGGTTTTGCTAATCGACGCCTGAGTTGCTCAAGCCACATGCTGTATTCTCCGCCACATTTTTTCAGCGAGCAGTTTAGCAAAAGAGCGCAGGTAAGTCCTTGTGATTTTGCAAATTTAGTTACTAATATTAACAAATATTACAGCGTCTCTCTCAATACTATTTGTTTTGGTACCAGCCAAAGTAAAGGTTAATAAGTAAGATACCCTAACAGATGTTTGACTATACTTGATTAAAATACTCGGGTATTAGATAATCACGCCATTGCGATATTGAGGGTTTTAAAATGTCTGAAGAATTACCAATAAAGTTCAGCGATGCAGCTGCTGTTCGTGTTAAACAGTTAATCGACGAAGAAGAAAATCCAGATTTAAAACTGCGTGTTTATGTAACAGGCGGCGGTTGTTCTGGTTTTCAATATGGTTTTACTTTTGATGAAAAAGCAAATCCTGGTGATTTAGAAATAGTTAAAAATGGTGTAACGCTGGTTATTGATCCAATGAGTATTCAGTACTTAGTTGATGGCGAAGTGGATTACACTGAAGGGTTAGAAGGCGCACGCTTTTTTGTATCTAACCCTAATGCAACGACCACCTGCGGGTGTGGTGCAAGTTTTAGCGTTTAAGCAATTTACGCTTAGTTATTAAAGCCGCATTAGCGGCTTTTTTAATGTCTAAAATTCAATCGGGCTGTAGTGGGTAAGTTGCATTATTAATACAAAAAAGCCTAATACAAACGCAGAAAAAGCAAGAATGTATAAAAAGCCTTTCTTACCTTGTTTAATAGGTACGCCGTAATGACGTAAAAACATAAACCATAAAAAGCATAGTAAAACTGGTAACAAAAATAAGACTCTAAACATACTTCCTCTTTAGTCCCTCAATAAGGGAAAAACGTTATTTATGGGGAATTTTTTTACTGATACTGTTGTTTAAACATCAATACAGCAAGGTTATTCGCACGTTAATTTGTAACAAAGCGCTTTTATCTTACAATTAATTTTTTAGTAAAAAACTTAATATTATTGGTACGTTAACTTAAATATTCAGCATAAGTAAAGGTTAGTGGTTGGGTAAATTTATGCAAACTATGTAATTAATTATTTAACCGAACTGTTAATAGTATATAATGTATCCAAGAGTGAGACGGGCAAAATTTCACTCTTAATAAAAACAAACCTATATCCTATTTTTGCGGGTTAGCACTGAATAGATTGGTAGGTTGAATAAGTAGCAATACCTTTGCTTATTTTAAGCAATAGCTTGCTATTGAAAAATGTAGTGGGTATCTGCTTATATGCCACCAATCATTGTGTGACTACTGCTTTGACGGGTATGTCATATCATCTAGTAGGAGATGTAAAATGATGGGCAAAACTGTTTCTTCTGAAGAAAACGAAAAGCTAACTAAATGGCTTAAAACAAAACGCCATGAAAAGGGTCATACAATGCGTAGCCTAGCACAAGTGCTAGGAACACCTCACTCATTTATCGGTAAGATTGAAAATCAAGAACGCCGCTTAGATGTTATTGAGTTTGTACGTTACTGTAATGCACTTGAAGTTGATCCGCATGAAGCGCTAGGCTTAATTAAAGCGGATTAATATTGTTTTGCTCAGGGAGTTATAAGGGGCACTTGAATGGCCTAAGCAAATCACGTTAATGCAGGGATGCATTACCTATTTTGATGGTAATTTTGCTCTAACTGATAAAGCTTATGCCTAATCAAATATAAAAATACCAGCGAAGGGATTACCATTAGCGCCGTTAGCACAAAAAATAATGCCCAATTCCCCATTAGCCAATCATCAATAACCACACCACTGTAACTTGAAAGCAATGTGCGCCCTAAATTCCCTAATGAGGCAAGTAAAGCATAATGTGTTGCACTAAATGCCCGGTCACATAACATCGATATAAACGCCACCATAGCCACTAACGACCAGGCTTGCGTAAAGCCATCAATAACAATAGCAAAAGCGTATAATCCTAAATTAGGGCCAACCAGTGCAATAGCCGAAAATGCTAAATTAGACCCCGCCATTGCCACACCACTTATAAATAGCCCTTTTACAATGCCGTACTTTTGATTGAATAAGCTGCCCACAAAGGTAAAAGCAATGGTGAGTACGGCTGTGCCTACTTTTGAAAAGGTAGCTATGTCACTGTTACTAAAGCCTATTTCTTTATAAAAAACAATCGACATTCGCCCTAAAAAAGCTTCGCCAATTTTAAATAAGAAAATAAATGCTAATAAGGCAAGGGCTGTTTTTACGCCATTTTTCGCAAAAAAGGTTTTAAAGGGATCAACCACTGTAACGCCAAGCCAAGCAATCACTTTAGTAAAGGGTGTTTGCTTAATGCTGGCTAGTTTTTCAAGGTATACACGCTCAAGCTCTGCGTGAACAGCTTCTCGGTTTGATTTAGGCTCTTTAGCAAACAACACGCCGCTCATTAGCAGTAACATAACAGCGGCTAAAAAGTAATACACTTGTGGCCAATCTAAAGAGGGGATATCGGCCATGTAAAAAGGAATAGCACCAAGTAATGCGTAACCTGTCCACCAACCCGATGTGGCCATAGCAGCAGCGGCAGTGGCTTTGTGAGATTCGTTTTCGCTTAACGTATCTATTCTAAATGCATCAATTGCGATGTCTTGTGTGGCAGAGGCGACTGCGATGAGTAAACACAAGCCGGCGGCAATTGCTAAGTTTGCTTTTAAATCAAGGCCTGCTAAAAGCAGGGTGCCAATAAACATAAAGCTTTGACAAAAAAGTATCCAGCTGCGACGTTGCCCAAACCATTCGTACAATAAGGGCAGCTTGGTTCTATCAATAAGTGGCGACCACATAAAGTTAATGCTGTATGCGCCAAATACAATACCAAATAAGCCAATCATACTGCGGCTTAGGCCTTCATCTTTTAGCCAAGCCGACATAACTGAGCCAATCAGCACCCATGGAAAACCACTGCTCATACCAAATATAAAAATATTGATTAAACGTTTATCTTTAAAATACGAGAAATATTCGCTTATTGAGAGGGTTTTGCTCATAGGGCCTTCATTGGCGTTGGGTGCAACTTAATTACACCTCAGTGATTTATAATGGGGTTTGCTCAAGTACTTTAATATTTAAAATAACAACGGGCGTTTTTGGTACAAAGTCGTAGCCAATTTTTTCATTAAAGCCGGTTTCTACAGCCATAATTTTATCTAGCGTGTCGTAACCATCCATTACATTGCCAAACACGGCAAAGCCCCAATCTCTTCCTGGGTTTAAATGATCGTTATCATCCATATTAAAAAAGAACTGGCGAGTTCCTGAATGCGGTTCTCGGTCTTGATACGCCATAGCAATGCTGTACATATCATTTTTTAAACCGTTACCACTTTCGTTAAATATAGGGTCGTTTTCGTGCAGGCCGTCAAGGTCTTTATCGTAGCCACCGCCTTGTATTACAAAGTCACGGTCGTTTTCAACATCACGTTCTACACGATGGAATATACTGCCTTGGTAACTTTTATCCATTACGTAGGTTAAAAAGTTATTTACCGTAATAGGGGCTTTTGAGCGGTCTAGCTCAACCACAATGCTACCCAATGACGTGACTATTTCTACACGCGGGAAAATATTGTCTTTTTGTACAAAACGGCCTTCTTGCGCGGCAAAGGTGCTTACACTAAATAGTAGGCTCAAGCAGATTAAAAATTGTTTCATTGTTAACCTTCTAAAAATTCAATTAATTCTGGGTCCGATACAATGCGGGTTATAATTTGTTCCGTCAACTTATTGAGTTGACCTTCAATTTTGGCGCGATCGTGGCTCAGCGGCCCTTCTAAATTTGCGCTGCCGCGGTACACCTTAGTGAAATTACTGGTAGAGCGAAGTACGCGCACACCCAATTCAATGTTCGCTTCGCTAGTATGGCTCATGAGCTTTTCAGTCACTAGTGCTTGTAAGGCATGAATGTCTAGTTCAAAGCGGGTTGTTGCTAGGTTAGAAATACTTGCTCCGTTACGGTTTAGCGCGCTATCTAATACGCTTTTAACAGAGGTAACAATATCTTGGCTTGCAAAGGTTTTAGTTTTATCTGACTCAACAAGCTTAAGGGTTGCGCTATCGCCCCGTAAATCAATGACGCTGGTACTTAAACTGGCTGATATAACACTAATTTGACCGTTTTTATAAACTGGGTTTAATATCACTTGGTTTGGCTGGTTACTGCATGCGCTAAACACCAGCATGGAGCAACAGGCTAAAATAAATTTAGTTAATTTCATTTTATAGCATCCCACTATTTTTAGTTGCGCTGAGCACTACAAACTTTTTGTTTGAACCTAATAGCTTACAGTTACCAAACATACGATTTAATTTATCGTGATAATCTAAATGACGATTACCAATAATACGCAGCTCGCCACCTTCTTTTAATGTATCTTTAGCTTGTTTAAACATTTGCCACGCAATGTGGTCGGTAACGGCTTGGGCTTGGTGAAATGGCGGGTTACACAACACCATATCAACACTGTTTCTTTCAAAGCCAGTTAAGCAATCATTTTCTATAAATTGGCAGTCATCAAATCTATTTGTTTGGTTAAGTTCTACATTTAAACGTGCAGATTCGACCGCCATGTACGACTCATCAACAAAGGTTACCGACGCATTTGGACAGCGTGATAGCGTCATTAAGCCCACTACGCCATTACCACAGCCTAAGTCGATAATGCTTTTTGCCTTGGAGGTTTGTGGCAAGTAATTAAAAAAGAACCGTGCACCTATATCTAACGAATCGCGCGAAAACACATTGGCATGGTTCGTTATATTAAAATCAGTGCCTTCAAGTTGCCAACTGACCGGAAAGTTAGCCGCTTTATAACCGCCTTTTGCTGTACTTAATATCAAACGCGACTTTTTAACGGCCAAGCTTGTTTTGGTCTCGCCAATAAATTGCTCAAACGCTTTTATAGTTGAATTATGTATTTCCTTTGTTTTACCCGCGGCAATAACCGGTGTGCCAGGGGCAAGTACTTCACTTAACTCACTTAATTGAAACTGTAAGAACCCTACGTTACGTGGCACTTTTATTAGTACTAAATCAACCTCTTCAGGCAGCGCAGATAAGCTATCTAACTGTGTAAATTGTGCTGTTGATAGTTTATTTTCTTTTAAATTATAGGCTGCAGCTTGGTGGCTAATATAAGAATCGTTAACTGAACAAACCGTTAATTCACTAAAATAACAGGCCAGGGCACCAAACGCGTCGTTTAAAATGAGTAATGAGCGACAATCAGGGTGATGTTCGTTAACATAATTGATAAGGTACTCATCGGCCGAATCCCATGCTTGTAAACTGCGGTTTTTTTGATCCAAAGGGAAACGTTCAAGAGTAAATGTTTTATCGCCTAGCTGGGCTTGCGTCGTCATAATGGTTTGTTGATCAGAAATCTAATGTAGGTAAATTCTAACATGCAACGGCAAAACGCCAACCCCCAACAGTTACCAAACGGCTTTTCTTATCAAAGTAAGGCGCTTAGTGCGCAAAAAAGCCTCGATTTATTCTATTATTTACAAAAAAACCTTAACTGGCAGCAGCCTAATGTTACAGTGTATGGCAGAACTGGACCCATACCACGTTTGCAATGCTTTATGAGTGATTTAAATATTGAATATGGCTACTCACACAGCAAACAAGTAGTAGAGCCGTGGGACGATGTACTTTTAACGATGCGCAAACGTTTAGAGCGACATTTAAACAAGCCGCTTAATTCGCTATTAGTCAATTACTATCGTGATGGTAACGATACTATGGGCTGGCACAGTGATGATGAAATAGAGCTCGGCCCAGAGCCTACCATAGTATGTATATCGCTCGGTGCTGAGCGCGTACTCAAGTTAAAACAAAAGGCCACGAATAAAGTCACCGACTTAAAATTACAAAGTGGCAGTTGCTTAGTGATGAGCGGGCATAGTCAGCGCGACTACCAGCACGCAATACCTAAACAAACAACCCTTGCGCACCCACGCATTAGCTTAACGTACCGATTTATTGAGCACATTAAACAAAAGCAATTTAGTTAGTTAAATTAACTTGTTATAGTAGCTGCACAAATTAGTGACTAAATATGGTGTTTTAATGTCAATGCAACAACAAATCCAAGACAAGCTTAGTAGTGCGATTGCCTGTAAGCATTTAAACGTAATTAACGAAAGCCATATGCACAGCGCCGGCACTGAGTCGCATTTTAAAGTGATTGTAGTGAGCGAAGAGTTTGCGGGTAAACGTTTACTGCAGCGTCACCGCCAAATTAACGAAGTACTAAAAGATGAATTAGCAAATCATATACACGCATTAGCTATTCATACTTACACGCCTGATGAATTTGCAGAGCAAGGCGGCGAAGCGCCAGACTCACCTGATTGCTTAGGTGGCTCAAAGCTGAATTAATATAAATAGGGTATTTGATCGGTGTTTAACTGATCAGATCAGTGTTTTTAGTATTAGCCTTTAAACTAGCGCTAATTTTTATTGCAAAAGATATAGGATGATCAATGGTCATTAAGCCTAAAATTCGTGGATTTATTTGTACTAACGCACACCCTGTAGGCTGTGCAGAGCATGTTCAAGAACAAATTAACTATGTAAAACAACAAGGCAAATTAAAAGATGCGCCTAAAAATGTACTCGTAATAGGTGCATCTACTGGCTACGGTTTAGCGTCTCGTATTACGGCTGCTTTTGGTGGTGGTGCTAAAACATTGGGTATTTTCTTTGAGAAAGAAGGTACAGAGCGTAAAACGGGTTCTGCTGGTTGGTACAATACAGCAGCATTTCAAGACGCTGCAGATGAAGCTGGGCTTTGGTCAAAAAATATTAATGGCGATGCGTTTTCTAACGAAATTAAGCAAAAGGCAATTGAGACAATCAAAGCAGATTTAGGCAAAGTAGACTGTATTATTTACAGCTTAGCATCACCTCGTCGTACTGATCCAAATACAGGTGAAGTGTATTCATCAACACTTAAGCCAATTGGCAATGCCGTTACTACTAAAAACTTAAATACGTCAAAGCGCGTAATTGACGAAGTAACAGTTGAAGCCGCAAGCCAAGATGACATCGACAACACCATTAAAGTGATGGGCGGTGAAGATTGGGAAATGTGGATTGATGCATTAAAAGAAGCCGATGTATTAGCCGATAACTTTAAAACTACTGCGTATACATATATAGGTAAAGAGTTAACGTGGCCAATCTACGGACACGCAACAATAGGTAAAGCAAAAGAAGATTTAGACCGTGCAACGGCTGCAATTAAAGAATCAACAAAGGATTTAAATGGTCAAGCCTATGTATCGTCTTTAAATGCGGTTGTCACTCAGGCAAGCTCTGCAATTCCTATTATGCCGCTATATATCTCTGCTTTATTTAAAGTAATGAAAGCCGATGGCACTTATGAGGGCACTATTGAGCAGATTCATGCTTTATTTAGCGAAAACTTATACGGTGAAAACCCACGTTTTGACGAAGGCGGCCACTTATTCCAAAACTACAAAGAGCTAGAAGACGATGTACAAGCGCGTGTGCAAGCTGTTTGGGATAAAGTAGATACGAGCTCAATTGATGAGCTAACTGATTACGTGGGCTATCATAACGAATTTTTACGTTTATTCGGTTTTGGCATTGACGCTGTTGACTATGAGCAAGATGTAGATGCAGTGAAGCCAATTGCAAACATGATTGACTAAATCATACTGTGTAATTATAAAAAGTCGCTTATTGCGGCTTTTTTGCTTTTAGTGTTTTAAATATTTTGTGGTCGTTAGGTGCTTAGGTTACCACTTTGGTCTACCTTGATTTTTATTTAAAACACTTAACAAAACTAAATAAGCGTTTCTGTCGTATAATTTTCATAAATACACTCGCATAGTCGTCCATAATGATGTTAAAATCGGAGCAATATGTGAGGAGTTTTACTGCGTTGCTTGTTTGATATTCCTAGCAAGTTGTTCTTTTGTACCTTGATATATCTTGGATAACTCAAATGGCGACGTGGTTGATACGATTTTTCAGTTTCTTTCCGTTAATTAATGCAAGTGCGTATGATCAACATAAAAAAAGGTCTGGATTTACCCATAGAGGGCGCGCCTCAGCAAGTTATTCATGATGGTTCTGCCATCAAACGTGTAGCTGTGCTAGGTGAAGAGTTTATCGGTATGCGTCCAACCATGCATGTTCGTGTGGATGACCAAGTCAAAAAAGGCCAGGTACTTTTTGAAGACAAAAAGAACCCAGGCGTCCTATTTACTGCACCAGCTTCTGGTACAGTAAAAGAAATTAATCGTGGTGCTAAACGTGTGCTGCAATCTGTTGTTATTGAAGTAAACGGCAGTGAGCAAATCACCTTTGACTCTTTCAATGCAGATGAGCTTGCAAGCTTATCGCGTGAAAAAGCCAAAGAAGTACTTGTTCAGTCAGGTCAATGGACAGCACTTCGTGCTCGCCCATTTAGCAAAGTAGCTGCGTTGGATGCAAATCCTAGCTCTATCTTTGTAACCGCTATCGACACAAACCCACTTGCTGCAGACCCTGCAGTAATTATTGCCGAAAATGCAGCTGCATTTGAAGCGGGTCTTGCTGTTGTTTCGCGTTTGACCGATGGCAAAGTATTTGTATGTAAGCAAGCTGGCAGTCAAGTTCCTAGCTCGTCTATCGCTCAAGTAGAAGTACATGAGTTCGGTGGCGTGCATCCAGCAGGCTTAGTTGGTACTCATATTCATCACCTTGACGCAGTATCTGTGAATAAACAAGTTTGGCATATTGGTTACCAAGACGTTATCGCCTATGGTCACTTATTCCTTACTGGTGAAATCAACACTGACCGTGTAATTTCACTTGCAGGCCCTCGCGTTAAAAATCCTCGTTTAGTGAAAACACAACTAGGTGCTTCATTAGATGATTTAGTGGCAGGCGAATTAGAAGACGGTGATAACCGTGTAATTTCTGGTTCTGTTTTATCTGGCGCTATTTCTTCAGGTCCTCATGCATTCTTGGGTCGCTACCACGTTCAGGTGTCAGTTTTACTTGAAGGTCGCGAAAAAGAGCTGTTTGGTTGGATTGCACCAGGTAGTAATAAATTCTCTGTAACGCGTACATTCCTTTCTCACCTTGCACCGAGTCGTTTATTTAAAATGACAACGTCTACAGGTGGTTCAAAACGTGCCATGGTTCCAATTGGTAGCTACGAGCGCGTAATGCCGTTAGATATTTTGCCAACACTATTATTACGTGACTTAATCGCACGTGATTTAGACAGTGCAATTTCATTAGGCGCGCTTGAACTTGATGAAGAAGATTTAGCGTTATGTACCTTCGTTTGTCCGGGCAAATACGAGTATGGTTCTATCCTACGCGATTGCTTAACAACGATCGAGAAGGAAGGCTAAGAGATGGGTTTAAAGAAATTTTTAGAAGACATTGAGCCGCATTTTGAACCAGGTGGTAAACATGAAAAATGGTACGCCCTGTATGAAGCAGCCGCGACTATTTTTTATACGCCAGGTTATGTAAATAAAGGCGCAACTCACGTTCGCGATAATATCGACCTAAAACGTATGATGATTTTAGTGTGGATGGCGACGTTCCCAGCTATGTTTTTTGGTATGTTCAACATCGGTCATCAGGCCGCAGGTGCTTTAGCACAAGGTTTTGAACTAGCAAATTCTTGGCAGGTTGGTGTGTTCCAGTTATTTGGTGGTGAATTAACTGCTGAGTCGGGCTGGGGCGCTAAAATGTTCTACGGAGCATGTTTCTTCTTACCAATATACGCCGTTACGTTTGCAGTCGGTGGTTTTTGGGAAGTACTATTCGCCTCTGTGCGTAAGCATGAAGTTAACGAAGGTTTCTTCGTAACCTCTGTGTTATTTGCACTTATTTTGCCTGCGACTATTCCATTATGGCAAGTGGCGTTAGGTATTACGTTTGGTGTGGTTATTGCTAAAGAAATCTTTGGTGGTACAGGGCGTAACTTCTTAAACCCTGCATTAGCGGGCCGTGCGTTTTTATTCTTCGCATACCCTGCACAAATTTCAGGTGACACAGTATGGACTGCAGTAGACTCGTTCTCTGGTGCAACTATGCTAGGTCAAGCGTTTGTAGGCACTCTTGATTACAGCAACATGGAGCTATGGTGGAATGCGTTTTACGGTTTCATTCAAGGTTCTGTAGGTGAAACATCTACCCTTGCTGTGCTTATTGGTGGCTTATTCTTAATTTACGTTCGCATCGCTTCTTGGCGCATTGTACTAGGTGTATTCCTAGGTATGGTGGCAACTGCATTCTTATTAAATGCAATTGGCTCTGAGAGCAACCCTGTATTTGCAATGCCTTGGCATTGGCATTTAGTACTAGGTGGTTTTGCATTTGGTATGTTCTTTATGGCTACTGACCCTGTATCAGCTGCATTTACCGATAAAGGTAAGTTCGCATACGGCGCGCTTATTGGCTTTATGGTAGTTATGATCCGTGTAGTAAACCCTGCTTTCCCAGAAGGCATGATGCTAGCAATTTTATTTGCTAACTTATTTGCTCCACTGTTCGATCACTTTGTAGTGCAAGCTAATATCAAGCGGAGGTTGGCACGTAATGTCTAGTAATAACGAATCAATCGGCAAAACGTTAACGGTTGTTGTTGCACTATGTTTAGTGTGTGCAATTATTGTATCGTTTGCTTCTGTACAGCTTCGTCCTTTACAGCAAGCTAATAAAACTCAAGATATTCAACGTAATATCTTAGCAGCAGCTGATATTGAAATTGCAAGTTCTGTATCTGACACATTTGATGGCAAAATCGAAGCACGTGTTGTGGATATGGACACTGGCGAGTTTGTTGAAGGTGCTGATCCTAACTCATTTGATTTCGAAAAAACGAAATTCGATCAACAAAGAAGTTTTGCACTTAAAGCAGAAGGGATTAAGGACATCGCTGGTATTCAGCGTATGACTAAAAACTCACCTGTTTACATCTCTAAAAAAGAAGATGGCTCTACAGATGCAATCATTTTACCTATCCAAGGTTACGGCCTTTGGGGTGTTATGTACGGTTTCTTAGCGCTTGAAAGCGATGGCGAAACAGTTAAAAACATCAACTTCTACAAGCATAGCGAAACACCAGGCCTGGGTGGCGAAATTCAAAACCCACAATGGACAGCTAAATGGCAAGGTAAAGAGTTACCTATTAACATTATGAAAAGCGGTGCTAGCAACGAACATCAAATTGATGGTTTATCAGGTGCTACACTAACTTCTAATGGTGTTGATCACACAGTTGACTTTTGGACTGGTGAAAACGGCTTTGGTCCTTTCCTTGCGAAGGTACGTGAAGGAGCGTTGAAATAATGGCTGATACTAAAGAAATGAAATCGGTCCTATTTGGTCCGGTTTTAGCTAACAACCCAATCGCATTACAAGTACTTGGTATTTGTTCTGCTCTGGCGGTAACGTCTAGCTTAAAAAATGCCTTAATCATGTCAATTGCATTGACATTAGTAACGGCGTTTTCTAGCTTGTTCATTTCAAGCATTCGTAACCACATACCTTCATCAGTACGTATTATCGTACAGATGACGATCATTGCTTCACTAGTAATTGTTGTAGACCAAGTATTACAAGCATTCTCTTACGCTACGGCAAAAGAGCTCTCTGTATTCGTTGGCCTAATTATTACTAACTGTATTGTTATGGGTCGTGCTGAAGCATACGCAATGAAGTCGCCACCACTTATGTCATTTTTAGATGGCATTGGTAATGGTCTAGGCTACTCAGTGGTATTACTTACTGTTGGTTTCATTCGTGAGCTATTTGGTAAGGGAACACTATTCGGTGTTGATATTATCCCATTAGTACAAGATGGTGGTTGGTATCAACCTATGGGTCTATTGATTTTACCACCGAGTGCATTCTTCATCATTGGTTTATTCATATGGGTACTTCGTACTTATAAGAAAGACCAAGTAGAAGCTAAAGCGTAAGGGGCAAGCAGTGGAACATTATATTAGTTTATTTGTAAAAGCGGTTTTTATTGAAAACTTAGCTTTAGCTTTCTTCCTAGGTATGTGTACTTTCTTAGCTGTATCTAAAAAAGTAACTACATCAATTGGCCTAGGTGTAGCCGTTATTGTTGTACTAGGTATTTCTGTACCAGTAAATAACTTGGTTTACCATGCCGTACTTGCACCAGGTGCATTAGAGTGGCTTGGTTACCCTGAAGCAGACCTTAGCTTTTTACGTTTCTTAACATTCATTGGTGTTATTGCAGCACTAGTGCAAATTTTGGAAATGGCATTAGATAAGTTTTTCCCTGCACTTTACAACGCATTAGGTATCTTCTTACCACTAATCACAGTTAACTGTGCAATTTTTGGTGCGGTATCATTCATGGTTGAGCGTAACTATAACTTCGGTGAGTCTGTTGTTTATGGTGTTGGCGCTGGTGTTGGTTGGGCGCTTGCAATTACATTGCTTGCAGGTATCCGTGAGAAAATGAAATATTCAGACGTGCCAGATGGCCTACGTGGTTTAGGTATTACCTTCATCACTGTTGGTTTAATGGGTCTTGGCTTTATGTCATTCTCTGGTATTTCACTGTAAAGGTAGCGAGGATAAATCATGAGTTATGAGATTTTCTTAGGCGTTGGTGTTTTCATCGCTATCGTTGTACTACTAGTTTTAGTTATCATTGGTGCTAAATCTAAGTTAGTTGCAAGCGGTGACATCATCATCGGTATTAATGGCGATCCAGATAAAGCCATTAAAACATCAGCAGGTAGCAAGCTTTTAGGCGCGCTATCTGAATCAGGTATTTTCGTATCATCTGCATGTGGTGGCGGTGGCTCTTGTGGTCAGTGTCGTGTACACATCAAAGAAGGTGGTGGCGATATCTTACCAACAGAACTTGATCACATATCTAAAGGTGAAGCCCGTGAAGGCTGTCGTTTAGCGTGTCAGGTAAATGTTAAAAACGACATGGAAATTGAACTTGAAGAGTCAATTTTCGGTGTTAAAAAATGGGATTGTGAAGTTATCTCTAACGATAACAAAGCAACGTTCATTAAAGAGCTTAAGCTACAAATTCCAGATGGCGAATCAGTGCCTTTCCGTGCGGGTGGTTACATCCAAATCGAAGCGCCTGCTCACCATGTTAAATATGCAGATTTCGATATTCCTGAAGAGTATCGTGGCGACTGGAATCACTTTGGTTTCTTTGACCTGGAGTCAAAAGTAGACGACGAAACAATTCGTGCATACTCAATGGCTAACTACCCAGAAGAAGAAGGCATTATCATGCTTAACGTGCGTATTGCTACGCCGCCGCCAAGAAACCTAAGCCTACCATGTGGTAAAATGTCATCGTACATTTGGTCACTTAAAAAAGGCGACAAGGTTACTATCTCAGGTCCATTTGGTGAGTTCTTCGCTAAAGACACTGACGCTGAAATGGTATTCGTAGGTGGTGGTGCAGGTATGGCACCAATGCGTTCACATATCTTTGACCAACTTAAGCGTTTAAACTCTAAGCGTAAGATTAGTTTCTGGTATGGTGCGCGTTCTGAGCGTGAAATGTTCTATGTTGAAGATTTCGACGGCTTAGCAGCTGAAAACGATAACTTTGTATGGCATACCGCATTGTCTGATCCACAACCAGAAGATAACTGGGAAGGTTACACAGGCTTTATCCATAACGTACTTTATGAAAACTACTTGAAAGATCATGAAGCGCCAGAAGATTGTGAGTTCTACATGTGTGGTCCTCCAATGATGAACGCGGCTGTTATCGGCATGCTTAAAGACCTAGGTGTAGAAGACGAAAACATCTTACTAGATGACTTCGGTGGCTAACACCCATATCAAAACAACTTAGTTTTGGTTAAAATACAGGCCTCGTCGCACTTTGTGCTACGAGGCTTTTTTATTTTATTTTATATGGGCTAATTTAATGAACAGAGTAAGCAGTTCTCAAGGCGTTATCAGTATTTTTTTATTAACTATAATGCTATTTATCTCTGGCTGTGGGGCTGATAAAACACCTCAAGAGGTATTTTTAGAAGGCAAAACGATGGGCACTACCTATCATATTAAATACTTTGCCGACGATGAAAACATTGATGCCACTAAGTTACAGCAGCAAATAGATGATGAGCTAAAAGCAGTAAATCAGTCTATGTCTACGTATATCCCAGGCTCTGAAATTAACACATTTAATAAACTACCCGCCAGTCAGGTTATGCCAATTAGTGAAGACTTTAGGGCTGTGGTGAGTGAGTCGATTCGTTTAGGTAAGTCGACCAAAACGCTTGATGTAACGATGGGCCCGTTAATAGATTTATGGGGCTTTGGACCTGATAAAAAACCAACTAAGCGCCCAAGTGATGAAGCACTTGCTGCAATGATTGAAAAAATTGGTGTAGATAAACTCAACCTTACTGAGCAGGGTCTTGCTAAAACAGTTGATGGTTTAGAGCTGTCGTTTTCGGCCACAGCGAAAGGGTATGGCATTGATAAAGTAGCGCAATTACTTGAAAGTCAAAATATTAGTAACTACATGGTAGAAATAGGTGGGGAACTGCGCATTGGCGGTGAAAAGCCAAATAACCAAGATTGGAAAATCGCGATAGAGCAGCCAGATGCCCCACCAGGCGAGCGAAAAGTTCACCGCGTATTAGCGCCCGGTACGAATGGCATTGCAACATCAGGTGACTACCGTATTTTTTATAAAATGGATGGCGAAACCTACACCCATTTAATAGACCCTGTAACAGGCATGCCAATCAAACATGACTTAGTGTCGGTTACTGTATTACACCCTAGTGCAATGACCGCAGATGGCTTAGCAACGGCATTAACGGTTATGGGAATGGATGATGCTAAAGCATATGCTGAAGAGCACGATTTACCAGTGTACTTAATGGCTAAATCAGACAAAGGCATTGTGACTTACGCGAGCACTGCATTTAAACCTTATTTGTAATATAATGGCCTTTAGCTAACACTTTATTAGTGCTAAACGCATATTACAGTCGATTTTTTGAGATAGACTTCTCTCGCATCTATGTGGGTTTTGGGTGTATAATTTAGCGGTCGCTCAACAATGTTTGAGCATAATTTATTGCTGATCAATAGGGGCTAAGCAATGTCACTTTTTCTTCTTACATTTGGTTTATTAATTTTAATCGTGATAGCTATGGCTGTTGGTATGATCGTGCAAAGAAAATCTATGGCAAGTAGTTGTGGTGGATTAGGCTCGGTAGGTATTGATAAAGCCTGTGATTGTGACGATCCTTGTGATAAGCGTAAAAAGCGTATGGCTAAAGAGCAAGCCTGGAAAGAAAACCAAATTATTTAAGCAGTAGCTTAATGACAAAAAGCGCCTTATGGCGCTTTTTTTGTATCTGTATATTTAGTGCCCAGATTCTGTTTTAAATAAACACAAGCTAAATGTATTAGACCAAGGTCTATAGTTTAGTTTTTTTCACCTATTAGGTTTATTTTTCTCGTTTGTCAAATTGGAGCTAACACTCTAAAGTTTAACCATAGACACGGAGTAAGGCTCTCGTCATAAGCTAGAGGCATGAAGTTAGCCTCGCTTAAAAGAATCTTTATATTGTGTGTGAAGATGTTGTCAGTGTGAAAAGCGGCTCAAGTTCGGTGGTGACTGAATTTGGGCTGTTTTTGTTTATGCGGCTTTATTTTTAACTTCATTAATTCTCCTTATCTTTCCTCCTTAAGCTTACTAAATATAAACTAAGTCTTTATTTTTATTATGTTATTTTTTATTAACAAAATAGCTGCGAAAGCTTAACGCAAAACTTTATATTTTTTGTTGAACCGAAAACTGTCTTTGTTATACTCAGCATCGAACTTTC
Organism: Pseudoalteromonas sp. S3785; assembly: GCF_005887365.1. NCBI lineage: Bacteria > Pseudomonadati > Pseudomonadota > Gammaproteobacteria > Alteromonadales > Pseudoalteromonadaceae > Pseudoalteromonas > Pseudoalteromonas sp. S3785. Next base: position 47,307 of record NZ_PNCT01000022.1, read on the forward strand.
AGTAAGTTTTGAAAGTTTGATTGATGCGGATCAATTCTCACTAGGTAAATGTATGCTAGCCGGGTTTGATTGTATTTAGCACCTTGTTTTAGGGCTTACAGCAGCAATGTTTTTTAATTTTTCCATTGCGCGCTTTATTACTCTAATTTTGTTATTAGTCATTTAGTAGGTTATGTCTTTGAACACACTTTCTTTGCATCATACAAATACGGCTTTTGCTTCTAGCAATCCGCAAACGTGTGAGCGCTTGAATAAAGCAGGCAAGGGTGTGTGTGTCGCTATAACATTATTAGTGTTTAATACGGTAATGCTGCTAAGTGGTGCATTAGAGGATGCCTTTCAGCTTGAAGCGCTGTTTAGCAATGGCTCTATTGTTGAGCCTGTTTTGCTGCACATCACGCAATTTTTAGCTCATCCGATCATATCTAGTCAGTTACTCATTGGCCTTTGCTGGTTATTGTTCCACATTTTTCCGGCGCGTCGTGCTGGAATAATCCTTCGTAAAGCCGCTTTCGCTTTTCGCGAGGCAAAAGTACATCAACCTGTGTCCGCTGCACATGGTTGTCGTGCTCCACCTAGCTTTACAGGTTGTCTGTAAGGCTTCACTTGTTGCTGGTTTTAATTATTTTTTCTTGCTGTAAATAATTAAAGTTTGCATTAGCAATGTAGCCGCGTGTTTTAAACACGTCAGCCAACCAACACTCACCCAAGTTAACTTTTATTACGTTATATAAATGCGTTTAGAAGCTGGGTTTGTTGCTAGGTTTTTTTGCATCCACTTGCAGCGGGTTCAGTCCCCTTTATTTTTATAATTTAGTGCTAGTTAACTTGGGTTTTTATTGAAAAATCGTTGCTTTATTTTTATTCAAAGCAGCAAATTAAAACTCTAGGTTTGTAGGATACTCCCTTGTTAATTCGTAACCTTTGTAATATTGCTTTAGCTAGTACGGTGCTGGCGTTGTCAGGCTGTAAAGGCGGGATACTCGATCCAAAAGGCCAAATAGGTATTGATGAGAAAAACTTAATCATCATTGCTACTGTCCTTATGCTGCTCGTAGTAATCCCCGTTATTGTGATGACTTTGTATTTCGCATGGAAATACCGAGACACACAAGATCATGAAATTTATGCACCAAAATGGGCTCATTCAAATAAGGTTGAAGCCGTTGTTTGGGCTGTTCCTATTGTTATCGTTATTATTTTAGGTGTTATTACTTGGCAGTCTACCCAAGACTTAGACCCCTATAAACCTATTGAAGGTAAAGGCGAGCACCTCACTGTAGAGGTGGTTTCATTAAACTGGAAGTGGCTATTTATTTACCCAGAGCAAGGTATTGCAACGGTAAATGAATTGGTATTTCCGGCTAATGTACCTGTTGAATACAAAATCACTTCACAAAGCACAATGAACTCGTTTTTTATTCCTCAGCTAGGTAGTCAAATTTATTCTATGGCTGGCATGGAAACCAAGCTTCACTTAATTGCTAATGAGCCGGGCACATTTAAAGGCTTTTCAGCTAATTACAGTGGCGCAGGTTTTACCGGTATGAAATTCAATGCCATTGCCACTCCAACACAAGCCGATTTTGACAAGTGGGTAACAAGCGTTAAAGCCAATGCTAGTAACCTCACCCATGCCAATTATGTTGAGCTTGCAAAAGCCAGTGAAAATAATCCTGTTGCCTATTATGGCAAGGTCGACGACGGCCTATTTCATACCATTGTTATGAAGTATATGCAGGCACATGGCGATATGAATAAAAAACATCAAGCGATGAGCGAGCATGGGCAAATGAGCAAAAAGCACCATGAAATGAATGAACACGCAATGCCTTCATCTCACAGCCAGGGCGAGGAATAATAATGTCGTTTTTAGGTAAACTTTCACTCGACGCAATTCCGTTTCATGAGCCAATTATAATGGTTACCATGACGGTGATAGCGATTGCCGGGCTTATTATTGCCGGGCTTATTACTAAATATAAAAAGTGGGGCGTGCTTTGGCACGACTGGATCACCTCTGTTGATCATAAACGCTTAGGCGTAATGTACATTTTTTTAGCACTAATAATGCTGTTTCGTGGTTTTTCTGATGCAATAATGATGCGTGCGCAGTTGGCACTTGCTACCAGTGGTGCGCCAGGTTATTTACCTCCTGAGCATTACGACCAAATATTTACAGCGCACGGCGTTATCATGATCATATTTATGGCTATGCCATTTATGATTGGCCTAATGAACATTGTATTGCCACTGCAAATTGGTGCTCGCGATGTTGCTTTTCCATTTTTAAACAATTTAAGTTTTTGGTTTACTGCCAGTGGTGCCATTTTAATTAACTTGTCGCTTGTATTTGGTGAGTTTGCAAAAACAGGTTGGGTGGCGTATCCGCCGCTTTCGGAGCTGACCTTTAGCCCTGGGGTAGGGGTCGATTATTATATATGGGCCTTGCAAATATCCGGGCTCGGTACGCTTTTAACGGCAGTAAACTTTTTAGTTACAGTGTTTAAAATGCGTGCCCCAGGTATGACCCTAATGAAAATGCCAATTTTCACATGGGCATGTACATGGGCAAACATCTTAATTGCAGCATCATTCCCAATTTTAACTGCTGTACTTGCAATGCTAACGCTTGACCGTTATCTCGACTTCCACTTTTTTACCAATGAATTGGGCGGTAACGCCATGATGTACATCAACCTGTTTTGGGCCTGGGGTCACCCTGAGGTTTATATTTTAGTACTGCCTGCGTTTGGTATTTTTTCTGAAATTATCTCAACCTTTGCCGGTAAACGTTTATTTGGTTACAAATCGATGGTGTATGCCAGCGGTGCAATCTCTATTTTAGGTTTTATTGTTTGGCTACACCACTTTTTCACCATGGGGTCGAGTGCAAACGTTAATGCGTTCTTTGGGGTAATGACCATGGTTATTGCCGTCCCTACTGGCGTTAAGCTATTCAACTGGTTGTTTACCATTTACCGCGGCCGTTTACGCATCAGCGTTCCGGTGCTTTGGACATTAGGCTTTATGGTTACCTTTACAGTAGGCGGTATGACCGGCGTACTATTGGCTATTCCGGGTGCCGATTACGTGTTGCATAACAGTTTATTCTTAATTGCGCATTTCCATAACACAATTATTGGTGGCGCTGTATTTGGCTACCTTGCAGGTTTTGTATTCTGGTTCCCTAAAGCAATGGGCTTTAAGCTTAGCGAAAAATGGGGTAAAGCGTCTTTTTGGTGTTGGATAGTTGGTTTCTTCGTGGCGTTCATGCCGTTGTATGTACTTGGTTTCTTAGGTATGACTCGTCGCTTAAACCACACTAATAACCCAGATTGGAACATATGGTTATACATTGCAGCAGGCGGTGCTGTCATTATTATGTTTGGTATTATTTTCCAAGCCGTGCAGTTATTTGTTAGCTTTAGAGACCGCGAAGCACTTGACGATACAACAGGCGATCCATGGAACGCACATACCCTTGAGTGGGCAACCAGCTCACCACCGCAAGTATACAACTTTGCCACTATTCCACACGTTGATGATATTGATGCCTGGACCGACATGAAAGAAAAAGGCCAAGCTTATCAAACAAAAGCAAGCTACAGCCCAATTCATATGCCTAAAAATACCTCAGCGGGTGTATTTATGGCAGCCAGCCTAACAGTATTTTGTTTTGCAATGATTTGGCACATCTGGTGGTTAGCCGCTGTAGGTTTTGTTGGCGCAATTGCCTTATTTATCAAGCGTTGTTACACCAGCGATGTTGATTACTATATACAACCTGATGAAATTGCACGTATTGAAGCTGCGTATAATTCTAGTGGAAATAAGGAGCTAAGCGCGTGAGTACACTATCTGCGAATGTAGAAACTGCCCATTTAGACTCAGTCTCGCACGATGATCATACACATGATCATCACGACACCTCTGGCGATACAATTTTTGGCTTTTGGTTATACCTAATGACCGATTGCCTATTGTTTGCCTCGTTTTTTGCCACTTACGCCGTACTGTTTATGAACACAGCCGGTGGTGTATCAGGTAAAGACATTTTTGAACTCGACTTTGTCGCTGTAGAAACAGCGGCGCTACTCATTAGTAGTATTACCTTTGGCTTTGCCATGATCGCTGCTCAAGGGCAAAAAAAAGCACTCACACTCACCTGGTTGTTTATCACCTTTTGTTTAGGTGCTGTGTTTATAGGCATGGAAATTTACGAATTTCATCACTTAATTGTGCACGGTAATGGCCCACAACAAAGTGCTTTTTTAACCTCATTCTTCTCGTTAGTAGGCTTACATGGTTTACACGTAACTGCGGGTCTAATTTGGATGAGTATTATGATGATAGAAGTGGCTAAATGTGGTTTAGGTAAACAAACAGTGACACGCTTAAGCTGCCTAAGCCTGTTTTGGCACTTCTTAGACATTGTTTGGATTTGTGTATTTACCGTTGTTTATTTAATGGGAGCAATGTAATGAGCCACAGCGAAGCGCACGCGTTAAAGCAAATGCAAAGTGAGCACCATGATGAATCTCATGGCAGTGTTAAAACGTACTTAATAGGCTTTGTGCTATCAATAATTTTAACCGCCATACCGTTTTACATGGTTATGGAAGGCGACTTTTCAAAAGTAACGACGCTATGGAGCATTGTTACTTTAGCTATTGTACAAATTTGGGTGCACTTAAAATACTTTTTACACCTTAATTTTACGACAGAAGATGGCCGTGCAAGTACCTTCTCATTTTTATTCAGCGCCCTAATTATCGTCATGGTTGTTGGGTTATCGGTTTGGATAATTTACGAATCTAACGCAATGATGATGTACTAGGAGTTGAAGATGTTTCGTCGTTATTTATCAGTGACTAAGCCGGGCATTATTATGGGCAACCTTATCAGCGTTGCGGGCGGTTTTTTACTTGCCTCTCGCGGAGATATAGACCCATGGCTAATGGTTGTTACGCTTATTGGCTTGTCACTTGTGGTTGCATCGGGCTGTGCTATCAACAATGTTATTGATAGAGATATAGATGTAGCCATGGCACGTACGCGTACGCGGGTTACAGTAACAGGCGAAATGTCGGCCTTTGCTGCACTGAGTCACGGGGTTTTGTTGGGGGTTGTAGGTTTTGGGTTACTCATTGCTTACACCACTCAAGCCGCGGTATTTTTTGCAGTGTTTGGTTATGTCATTTATGTTGGGGTTTATAGCCTTTACATGAAACGCAACTCTGTTTATGGCACGTTTGTAGGCAGCCTTTCTGGCGCTGTACCGCCCGTAGTGGGTTACTGCACCGTAACAGGGCAGTTTGATATGGGCGCATTAATACTGCTGGTTATGTTTAGCTTGTGGCAAATGCCGCACTCATATGCCATTGCTATTTTTCGCTTTAAAGATTACCAGGCAGCAGGTATTCCTGTATTACCTGTAGCGCAAGGTATTGATAAAGCGAAACGTCATATCGTACTTTATATTGCTGTATATGCTTTAGTCGTCATGCTGTTACCAATAAGTGGCTACACAGGCGCCGCCTTTATGGCCGTGGCGTGTATTACCAGCTTTTGGTGGTTACTTATGGCACTGCGTGGCTATCGCCGTAACATTAATTTAACGAGCTGGGCACGCCAAGTGTTTGCTTTTTCTATTATAAATATTACAGCACTCAGTATAGCCATGGCCGTTGACTACCACAGTGCAGCGCCACAACTGCTTACGCTAATATAATTTTAAAACTTTACATTTCCAAAGTTAATCCAAAGGCTCGAAAGGGCCTTTTTTTATGCCTAAAATAGCTGGGCAATAGAGTGCTTGTTGGCAAGTTCTAGGCTTTGTTTTATAAGGGCTCTTATATCAGGTGATTTATTTTGGCTTAGCTTAAAGTTTCCACTCCAATGTGTGGGAGTAAACTCTATAAAACTTAATTGTTGGTACATTACTTGGCGACTGCGTATAGGCATATCATTAATATTCCACATGGGCTTGAAGGGTTGCTCAAAGTGGGTTGTTAGTTGATTCATTATTTTTTCTTTCTCAATGTCACTTTTAATAATCACTACCTTTGCAGTTATTTGCACTGATGCGTAAAGCCAGCTCGGCAGTGTTTTATTATTGCTATAAGAGGGAGATAGGTAACAATTGTCACCATTAAAAAGTAATTTTACAGAGTGTTTATCACAATGCGTCAGTGGGTTATTTTTTGCTACGTGAGCCATAAATATATTCCGTGAGGGCTCATATAGTACAGGTACTTGGCATATAGTATTTAAGTCACTTTGCGAGTTGGGCATTAAAATACTCGCTAGCGGAAATTGCCTAACCAATGCCTTTAAGCGTTTTATATCATTTTCTTGAAAATGCATCGGTGGGTACATTAAAGCCTCTCTTCTAGTTGTGATTTTACATCCGGCCACTGCTCATCAACTATGCTAAATTTTGCTGTGTTTCTATAGCTACCATCACTAAGCTTTCTATCTTTATAAGCGAGCCCTTCAAAGTGGGCACCTAAACGAATAATTGCGTTACGTGATTTTTGATTTTTTTCATGGGTATTAAATGTAATTCTCACTAAATTAAGCTCATCAAACGCGTATTTAAGCAGTAAATATTTAGCGTGTGTATTTATGTAAGTTCGCTGCCAGTCATTGCTTATAAAAGTGTGGCCAATTTCAGCACTCAAATTGAATTTATCCAATTTAAATAATCGTGTTGTACCCACTACCTGCTGAGTACCTTTGTCGATAATGGCAAACACAATTTGTTCGTTTTTATTAAATTGCGCTTGCGTTAAAAACCACTCTTTTAAAATATCATGACTTTTAGTGTAGTTAATAAGTACCCATTGCCACACAATAGGGTGCTGGCCCGCTTTATATAACCCATTTAAGTGTTTATGGCTTAATGGCTCAAGAATAACCTTGTTTGTTTTATGCGTTTGCAGAGTAAACATTGCTGGCTCCATTTTTTGCTATTAAAGAGCAATAAATGTACGCTTATTTGGCATAGTAAAAACAACCAGAATATAACTTTTACCTATACCAGATTGAAGGGAACACATGCAGCCGCTAAATATTGAATTTAATGAGCAACGCAAAGCAAAATATTTGCAGTTAGCGCAAGCTCTTCGCAGCGCAATTATTAAAGGCGACATGGCGGTGGGCACAAAGCTCAGCTCAGCCAGAGAAATGGCAAAAATTTATCAGTTAAACCGCCATACAATAATGAATGCTTTGCAGCTATTGGTAGCTGAAGGGTGGTTGGAATCTAATGAGCGCAGCGGGTATAACGTTACACAAACCTTACCAATTCAAAGCAGTGTTAACACTAAGCAAGTACCTGTTGTTGACCCTAAACCTTACAAATTTACCAAAAAGTTAGCAGTGCCCGCGCCTGCTATGAATTTAAATGAATTTAAATATAACTTTGCAGGTGGACTCCCTGATCTTAATTGTTTCCCATATAAAGAATTTAAACGTTCTTTAAGTTATGTATTTAATCATGTAGATACCAGTAAGTTTCATTATGGCGATATAAGCGGGGCGAGCGAGTTAAAGCAGCAAGTAAGTAGTTATTTATACAAAGCACGTAATCTTAAAGTTAATGACTTACTGATATGTAACGGCTCTCAAGAGGCATTATTTTTAATCTCAAAAGCTTTTATAAGTAAAGGTGACTTTGTTGCGGTTGAGACGTTAGGGTATCCACCAGCGCGTAAAGCTTTTGCGGCATGTGGCGCACAAATAGTAGATATAAAACAAGATGAATTTGGCTTATGTATTGATGATTTGAAAGCACAATTTAGTCGCTTCTCAATTAAAATGTTGTACTTAACACCGCTGCATCAGTACCCGACAACTGTTACTTTATCGCCTACACGGCGTATGCAAATTTATCAGTTATGTTACCAACATGGCGTAATGATTATAGAGGATGACTATGACCATGAGTTTCACTATCAATGCCACCCGTTACAACCTATGGCAGCGGATGACCCTGCGGGTATAGTGATTTATCTTTCTACGTTTTCTAAAATTATGTTTTCGGCAGCTCGTATAGGCTACATATGTGCTGCACCTGCAGTACTTGAGCAATTAAGTGCATGGAAGCAACTCATGAATCATAAAAACGATGTGGTAATGCAATTAGCGGTAGCACATTTTATGAAAGAAGGTGCATTTGAGCGTCATTTAAAACGTATGACAAAGCTTTATAAACAGCGATATGAAGCAATGGATAAGTCGTTAAAAGCACTGCAGGCGAAAGGTTTATCACTTGAGTATAAAAAGCCCGATGGTGGGATGGCAATGTGGGTTAACTTAAACATAGATACGGCTAATATTAAAAAGCACCTACACAAGCACAGTATTTATTTGCAAACAGAAGCAGAGTTTTATTTTTGCGATTCTTATAGAAGCTTAAAACCTAAACACTTTAGTTACTTGCGTCTAGGATTTGCAGGGCAGTCGGAGGAAGCCATGCAAAAGGGATTAAATATCATTGCTGAGTATGCTTATTAAGCTATTTTTTTAAACTTTCTGCTTCGTAAAACAAAGGTTTTAGGGTGCCGCAGTTTATAAATTTATACGTTAACTCATTCTGGCTAGGAAGGAGAGTTGAGGTTCTAAATTTTTGCATACAGGCATTTACCAAATCCACAAAAATTAGGTGGTTAAAACTTGGCGCTTGGCTAATTTTATGAATATAAATACGCTCAGTGCCGCCTAGGTCTATCATATCGTATTCTTGCCAGGGGCTGGCTTTAGCTAAATCTTTTAACTGGTGAGAATACAGCTGTTTACTCATTTCTATTGTTCGATTTGTGTAAATTAGGTTACCTGCATTTTTGTAATTGCCTTGGTACACATCGGCGATAATGGTTATTGCTTCGCCGCGCATTAAGCGTTGAATATTAAACGGTTTAGGCTTTAGGGTTATTAGCTCAGCGTTGCGAACAACATCTAAAAAAGCAACATCAGGGTTTTTAATTCTATACACTACTTGTATATCGTACGGTAATTTATAACCGGGTAAATTAAACGCATAAATTCCTGAGCCTTTATTTACCAGTGCTATTGCATGCTCAGCATTGTATTTGGGGTTGAGTGGTGGCAACTCTGTAGCCCCTTCCTCAGCAAAAGCGTATCCGCTTATAGCAACGATCAACAAAGTAAGAATTAGGCGCATAATTATCTCAATTAATGTATGAGCTAAAAGTGTAGTATATAGTGCGCTAAGCTGGTGATTTATTGTTAGGGCAAGTAAGCCTATTTATTAGGGCGTGTTGATCTTTGCGGATTGAAATTTGTTCAATCTAGGGGCGATTAAATCGCGGCGCGAGGTTTGTAACCTAGTGGGCTAAGTAAAAACCGAGTAACAAAGAGTTTATCGCCCCTAGGCAGAACCCGAAGGGCAGCGCATGTTTGGCATTTATGCTGCGTTATCGCCTATTTATGGGGAAT
>NZ_PNCT01000214.1:0-264 GCF_005887365.1 Pseudoalteromonas sp. S3785
GCGCTAAATAAGCGAATTTAGCGGTCGAGAATTCCCAGTTAACAAGCGCCCAAAACCCTTTCAGGTAAGCTGCACGCACGTTACGGTAAGCAATGTAGTATGCGTGTGCCCATAAATCCACAGATAGGATTGGTGTAACACCTGCGTCTGTAAGCGGCGTTGCTGCGTTAGATGTGTTTACGATATCTTATGAACCGGCAGCTAGTGTAACTAACCATGTCCTGCTAGATCCAAAGTTGTTAACAGCTATGTCGGTTAGTGCTT
>NZ_PNCT01000215.1:0-319 GCF_005887365.1 Pseudoalteromonas sp. S3785
TTTACCTAAAACTGTGTTTAAATCATTAGGTTAAATATTTTAGAGTATATTTACATGTCTACTCGTTCGCAATTAGCAAGTTGGCAAGCACTACAAAATAGAGCCGAGCAGATGAACCACACCCATCTAAAAACGTTATTTGCACAAGATGATACACGATTTGATCCATTCTCTACTCAAAATCCGGGTGTGTTGTTTGATTATTCAAAGCAACGTATCGATAAAACTATTTTTGCACAACTGATCGAGCTTGCTAAAGAGTGCGATATCGCCTCTTGGCGCGACAAAATGTTCAGCGGTGAAAAAATTAATATTACAG
>NZ_PNCT01000216.1:0-247 GCF_005887365.1 Pseudoalteromonas sp. S3785
TTTATTAACAATCCGCAAGCCTTAGGCAAAGCTCTAATAGCCTGTCTGCAAACGGGTGACTTACCAAGCAAGGTTGAATTTAGGTATGACGACACCATACAGCACTTTGCCAGGAATGGTGTGTGTTCGCCTAGTGTGGTTGAGCTGTTTGACATGCTTAAAAACAAAGGCCGCTTACATGAGTTGTCTCTCCGTATATTAGTGAACTACGAAATGATACGCCTATTAATACTTAACAAGCCAGATA
>NZ_PNCT01000217.1:0-281 GCF_005887365.1 Pseudoalteromonas sp. S3785
CTCTATGGCATTAATCATCACTTAATATAAGCGAGACTATAACCAGACTTTTTTCTTGTCAATACGCGCTGAATCTACACGGTTAGTGTCGTTGAGTTTTGCGATAGCATCGGATAAATAATTACGAGTTGTACCCTCGCTTATAAACAGCTCTTTGTCTATCTCGATTGTTTTTAAGCCATCGCTTGCAAGCTTAATGGCTTTTCTCTCTTTTTCGGTGAGCGGTTCGGCGTGATCATGTGCGTTAATGGCAAGCTCTGGGTCTATGACCTTTTGCCCTT
>NZ_PNCT01000218.1:0-260 GCF_005887365.1 Pseudoalteromonas sp. S3785
CGGGTATGCAAAATGCTTTAAAAACCCCGACCGTGAAGGAGAGCGGAAATGCATGGGTCCAAGGGATTTATCTTGCGCAGGTGGGAGGTAACAATAAAACGCTTTTTCAGGGAAGGCCTTCAAATAATCAATAATGTTGTCGAGGCTTTCAAAAGGTAAGTATACAAGCACTTTATTCATACCCGCGACTGGGTTGCCATGGTTATGGTTTGCAATGAAGGGCGGTATAATATTATCTGCAAAAGGCTGCCAATGTACGC
>NZ_PNCT01000219.1:0-235 GCF_005887365.1 Pseudoalteromonas sp. S3785
GCGCTTCCAGGTATATTAATGCTACGCGAAAAAGAACTATGGTTATCTCCTTATGGATTTGGAGCAATGCAAAATAAAATTAAATACGCACGTTTAGGTATTCAGCTCGGGATTATTCATAAAAATTGCGTAAGGCTTACTCTCGAATTTGAAACCTTGATTGGTAATGAATGCAAAAGAAATAACTATCCTATAACAATCGATCAAGCATATTACAATATTAACGCTAAAGATT
>NZ_PNCT01000220.1:0-411 GCF_005887365.1 Pseudoalteromonas sp. S3785
AGGTGATTTAACGGGTAAGGAGTTTATCCTGACGAGAAGGTCGCAGTTTTGTATTATTGGTGCTTTACCGTATTTATACGAAACGATTTTGCATAAATTTCTAAAATCGCAAAAGCGCCATATAGATAACGGCAATTTAACCGTGTACTTATGGAAGCACGATAGTAACTCGTTTCACTTAAAAGGTATTTGCGCCGCCCGCCAACGCCACTTATTAAGCGGCCACAATCGTAAACCGCGGGCGTGGGGGCGTGATATTGAAAACGGTATTTAAATTGAAGACCCACAGCAAAGAATTATGAAAGCCATAGATAACCAAAAGCAGGAAATTTTAAAACAATCACTCCGTTTAACTCTTCCAAAAGATTAAGAAACATAAGAAGATTACCAACAGACGGATAAAAAGCTACT
>NZ_PNCT01000221.1:0-260 GCF_005887365.1 Pseudoalteromonas sp. S3785
AATTTTGTGGTCTATTAAAATCAAAAACAATGCACAACTTAGCGTAATAAAAGGCAATAAAAAAGCCTCAATTACGTTAACTTTGTGCTGATTAAAATAACTATGAAAATTAAATAAAATATAACGGACAAGATTTTCAGTAAATATAATGCTTAACAGTATATATAAAGTGAAGGTGTATTGGGCGATTATAAAATAGAGAAAAGCGCATAATTACAAAGCCGACTTACTTACAAGCCAACCGGCAAGCGGTTCAAAGT
>NZ_PNCT01000222.1:0-296 GCF_005887365.1 Pseudoalteromonas sp. S3785
CTCTGAGCGTGACAGAAAAACGCGGTGTATTTAAATCGTGGACTGTGCTGCTTGCCATCGATGCATTTTCACTAAGATTATTAGGCACGTTTTTTGTTCGCTCAGGCATTTTTGTATCGGTGCATGCATTTGCAACTGTCCCCGATAGAGGTTTATTAATCCTAGCCTTTTTAGGCATTGTTGTTGGCGGGGGTGTAGCGTGGTATGCGGTGCTGGTATCAGAAGTTAATTGCGAAGGCGGTTACTAGTTTGTATCTCGCGAAGTGGAGCTGTGGCTTAACAACATCTATTTAGTG
>NZ_PNCT01000023.1:0-114408 GCF_005887365.1 Pseudoalteromonas sp. S3785
AAAGCGCTGCTTCAGATAGCTACACAGAGCAGGTAACGTGGCCTGAAGTAACTTCAACATACGTGTATAGCTGACTAAATCAGGAAAATAATGTCGCCAATACTGACAAACAAATTTGGTGTAGTAAGTTTTAAAATCGCGATAACCTGATTGATGAAAAGCAATTAATATAGTCATCACTTCGCTAGAAGATAGTCGAGATGGCTTAATGCGTTGCTTTTCACCTGATTCTATTAGGTGTTTAAGCCACTGAGGTTCAAACAATAAACAAAAATCATCGACATCTACGTAAATTGCATCTAAGTTATTCATGCCCTTGCCTCGGTAATCTTATGTTTCTTGGTCGAAAGATCTGATCACCGCAAGGGCATTTAGTTCCATTTCTTATGTGCAGCTCAGGTCAATTAAATAAACAAAAACAGTGAGTGGTAAACCAAGTATAAATAAGGCAATTTTGTACTTATTAGCAATGGTTGATTTAGGTAATATGCTTGCAAAGCAAACGCTCATGGCTAACCAAAATAAAGCTAAAAGTGGTGATATGTTTGATTGAGGGTTAGATAAATCACACGTGCCAAATGTAATACTGGCAATAGATGCGTTGCCTATTTCTATACACTCGTTGCTGTTGATAAGGCTTAATGTAATTACTGTTATGATTAATACTAGTAATAGAGGTAATAAGTGTTTCATATTTTTTCCTTAATTGTTTAATTTTGTGGGCTGCTCTACAGCGCCTAAACAAATTAAAACGATTGGCAAAAAATAACGATAACAAAGCCATTAACTAGTTATTATAAAGTTATAACCATGGTATTACCTTGGTTATAACTTTTATAAGTCATTATGATTCAATAGGTTGTGTTTTTACTTCAGCTATAAGCTGATAACCTCGCTTCATTACAGACTTTATATATTTGGGGTTTTTTGTGTCGTTATCGTTAAGGGCTACACGTAGTTTGCTAATAACTCGCCTAACTGCGGTGTCGGTTACTATTTGATTCTCCCATACATTATTGTGTAACTCTTCAAGGCTAACTATCCTTGGTTGTTGCTCTATTAAATAGCTAAGTACCTGCATGCATTTAGGCTCTAATGTGTAGAGGCTATCTTCTTTAGTTAAAGACTGCTGCAGGCTGTCAAAAGTGTACTCGCCAATTGTTAGCTGATTAACACTCGGCTTTTCAATAACGGGTTCTGCGCAATCATGGTTAGGTTGGGCTTTATTTATTGCGGGGTTTGAATATTTTTTATAAACGCGAGATACCACCATTCCAGTTAAATTCATTAATAGTACTAGTGGGCTCAGTGGGAATGCACATAGGAAAAGTAAATATTTAAACCCTACGTGTATATTTGGCTTATTAAGCATTTGCCCAAACAACACGTTTAAAAGCATCCATATAATAAAATAAGGCGTAAGGGAAATTGAATCTATTTGCTCCCCACAAACGCCATACTTTACTCCCTCCATGTAGTTTGACGCTTCTAAACAAAACGCATTAGCTTGGCTGCTAAATAAAATGAGTGATATAAAAATAAATAGGTGTTTCATTAAAAGTCCGTTTAGAAAAAGGCGGCAAATAATACCGCCCTCATTAATGTTAAATAGCCGGTTTTTGTTGTGCTATCCAATCGTTTATAACGTCTTCAAGTACTGCCATAGGGAGCGAGCCTTGACCTATTACAGTGTCGTGAAAGCTGCGAATATCAAATTGTGTGCCGAGTTCTTTTTCGGCTTTTGCACGTAATTCGCGTATTTTTATTTCGCCCATTTTGTAAGAGAGCGCTTGGCCTGGCCATGAAATATAACGATCTATCTGATCCTCCACCGCGCTTTGTGGCAAAGCGGTGTGGCTTGCTAGGTAATCGATTGCTTTTTGGCGGCTCCAGCCAAAGGCATGAATCCCAGTATCAACAACAAGCCTCACGGCACGCCACATTTCGTAACCTAAACGACCAAAGTCGCTGTATGGGCTTTGATAAAATCCGGCTTCTTTACCTAAACGTTCGGTGTAAAGTGCCCAACCTTCGCCAAATGCTGAGTGGCTAAGTGTGCGTCTAAATTCGGGTACATTTAACTCCATAGCAATGGCATTTTGTAAATGATGCCCAGGTATGGCTTCGTGTAAGCTAAGTGCTTCTAAATTATACAAAGGCTGCAGTTTAGGTGTTGAGGCTAAAAAGTAAGTGCCAGGAGAGCGGTTATCAGCAGGTGGCATATAAAACGCACCACGACTCGCTGAGCCTTTTATAGTAAAGGTATTACGCGGTAAATGGCCAAAGTAAGTGGGGAGTTTGCCATACATTTTTTGCGTGATGAACGCGGTTTTTTCAAGCAAGTCTTGCGCGTCTTTTGCGTAAAATTGCTCATCGGTTGCTAAAAATTCTAAAAACTCACTATAGGTGCCATCAAATTCTACTTCATCGATAATACTTTGCATTTGCGCTTTAATGCGCGCGACTTCTTTAAGGCCAAGCTCATGAATTTGCTTTGGTGTGGCGTTTGTTGTGGTGTAGTAATTAACCGTGTACTTGTAGTAATCAAGCCCGCCTTTAACGCTTGCAATGCCCGGCTGCGTTCTACAATGTGGCATATAGTCATTTTTAAAAAAGTCATAAAAATGCTGATAGGCAGGAATTACTTTATCTTTAATTACAGCTTGGGCTTTTTGTTTTAAGCTTGCTTTTTGCGCTGCGCTAAAGGTATTAGGTATACGCGTAAAGGGCTCGTAAAGCGCGCTGTTTTCGGGGTTGTTAACTATGTGCGCGCTAATGCTTTGGCTGTAATTTTCAAAGGTTTTACAGTAATGGGTAAAGCCTGTTTTTATACCTTCTTTCATTAAATCAATATTTTGCTGATTAAAGCGTGGGTAGTCGGCAAGGCTGATTAAAAATGCGTTGTAATCATCAGCTGTTAAAAAAGCCATGTTAGCGGGCGCTTCTGCAAAGTAAGTATGCCAGCCACTTAAAAAATTAACCGGAAAATACTTATCTTGATAAAGGTAGCTTTGCTGCTCGGTTTCTCGCTCATATTTAAATAAGCGGTAGTTCATTAGCTGATCGTTGTTGAGTGTTTTTGGGTCAATACTGGCTAAGCTTTTTAGTACGCTGCTGTTATAAGCTTGGCGCTTAGCAATGGCTTGCTCGCTCCAATTTGGCAATGTACCGTTCGGCTTCCAGCCGTCTGGGTCGGTACGAAAAAATATTTTTTCAGCTTTGGCGTTTTGCCAGTGGTTATCAATAATGGTTTTTAAATCGCTGTTACTGTCGGCTAGGCTTGGTAGCGACGCAACCGCTAAGCAAATGGCTAAAATACTTTTTTTAAACATATCATTCTCATTTTTAGCGCGTTGATTTTTATTGGTTTACGCACATATGTTATTTTTGTTTCTAAGATAATAACAAGTTAACTTAATCAATGCGCTTACTTTTATAACTTGTACCTTTAGGTTTTACTTTTTGATTGAACAAATTTCACTGCATAACTGATTGGCGCACTAGTTTATTGTTTTATCAGCGTTTAGAATAATTAAAACTTATTATAAAAAATGACCGTCATGTTTAATAAAGTAATCGCCCTAATTGATGAAGCTAACAACCAAGACCCTAATACTGAGCAACTTAATGGTGAGAGTGTTCCCAAAGAAAGCCT
Source organism: Pseudoalteromonas sp. S3785 (assembly GCF_005887365.1). NCBI lineage: Bacteria > Pseudomonadati > Pseudomonadota > Gammaproteobacteria > Alteromonadales > Pseudoalteromonadaceae > Pseudoalteromonas > Pseudoalteromonas sp. S3785. Next base: position 3,656 of record NZ_PNCT01000023.1, read on the forward strand.
TTATGCTACTCGAATGAGCGACATGCTTAGCCGTTTTAACCCAGGTGCTGACGAGCTAATGCAAATTGCAGTGCGTGGGCAGCATATTCAGCGCTGGAAGTCGCCGCGTAGTGACTTTGCAATGAATAAGCAGGGCTATCATCATTGGCGCAGTGCACTTTATATATTTCATGCAAGTAGTGTTGTCGCACTTATGCAGCAAGCTGGGTACGGTGAGACTGAGCAAAACAGAGTGTACGATGCAGTGGCTAAAAAGAATATTAAACATAACCCCGACAGCCAATTAGTAGAAGATGTAGCTAGCCTTGTATTTATTGAGCATTACATGCTCGGGTTTGCTAATAGCAAGCCTGATTACGATGAGCTGAAATGGATAGGGATTATTCGCCGTACTTGGCAAAAAATGTCAGACGAAGCACATGAGTTTGTATTGGCTGGACATATTACATTGCCACCACCGCTTGTTGGGCTTATTCATAAAGCACTTGAGTAAAGTAGTGTAAGTTAAGTATTAAAATAAAAGGATTTTAGAATGTTATGCCCACGCACAAATACCTCTCTTGAGCCGTTATTAATTGGCGGGATTACTGTTTACACGTCAGCACAAGGCGGCGTATTTTTTGATAACAGCCAAATTTTTAAGTTTAGCTCGCCTGAGTTAAAGCATGGCCAGGTGCTACTTAAGTACTTGGGTGAATATAGCGAGAGTGAATACGATGTATCGCAACGAATTAATTGCCCAAAGTGCAAAAAAGTGGTGATGATGCGCCGGTTTTTTTCACCGCTCAAAGTGGTTGAGATAGACGAGTGCCCAGGTTGCGCTGGCATATGGCTTGATAGCGGGGAGCTTGCAAAAATACACGAAAACCATTTAACCCCCAAAGAGCGAAAGCTGTTAGCGCACGAAATGGCAACCAATCATGGGTTTATAACTATTAAGTCGCCAAAATCTAAGTATTACCCCAAAGCGCCCAAAAATACCCAAAACACCACGGTTGAGCGGCTGGTGCAATTAGCATTACTTAATCTTTAATACCAAGCATCAAAATAGCTCACTTAATTAAGTGAATTGGTATAAAGCATAAAAAACGGCGTACTAAAAAGTACGCCGTTTTTTCTTGAAATAAATTAATGCTTATGCAGTTTATTTATTACGGTTTTCTTTTGCAAAGGCACGTATTTTACGTTTTTGCGAAAGCGTTACTTTGTTTGTACGCCCTGCAAATGGGTTATCACCTTCTCTAAATTCAATTTTGATTGGTGTGCCCATAATTTTAAGTGCTTTACGGTAGTAGTTCATCAGGTAGCGTTTGTAGCTATCTGGTAAATCGTGAACTTGGTTACCGTGAATTACAATACGTGGCGGGTTATAACCACCGGCATGTGCGTACTTAAGCTTAACACGACGACCACGAACAAGTGGCGGCTGGTGATCGGCCTGTGCCATGTCCATAATACGGCGTAGCATTGCGGTGCTAATACGCTTAGTTGCTGACTCGTACGCCTCATCAACCGACTCAAATAAGTGGCCAACACCTGTACCATGAAGCGCAGATATAAAGTGTAAGCGTGCAAAGTCGATAAAGCCTAAACGGCGATCAAGCTCTGTTTTAATACGGTCTTTAACGTAATCATCAAGCCCATCCCATTTGTTCACAGCAATTACTAATGAACGCCCTGAGTTAAGCGCAAAACCTAATAAACTTAAGTCCTGATCAGAAATGCCATCGCGAGCATCAACAACTAGTAGTACAACGTTTGCATCTTCAATGGCTTGAAGTGTTTTAATTACTGAGAATTTCTCAACTACGTCGCTTACTTTTTTACGCTTACGAACACCTGCGGTATCTATTAAAATATATTCTTTGTCGTTACGGGTCATCGGAATATAAATAGAGTCGCGGGTGGTGCCTGGCATATCGTATACAATTACACGTTCTTCACCAAGTATACGGTTTGTAAGTGTAGACTTACCTACGTTAGGGCGACCAATAATAGCCAGTTTTACTGGTTTATCGGCAAACGCTTGATGGTCTGTATCGTCGCCTTCGGCTTCTTGATAAAGGTCAATTAATTCTTCGTCATCATCAGCAACGTCTTCGTCAAGCGCGGCAAGCTCAGCAATTACAGGTTGCAGCGTTTGTTCAAGCAATAGTGTTATACCACGGCCATGGGCTGCCGCGATATGATGTACTTCACCTAATGATAATTGGTAAAATTCAGCACAGTTTGAGTCGGCGTCAATGCCATCTGTTTTGTTGGCAACCACAAAGCACTTTTTCTCTTGCTTTCGCAAGTGATTTGCAATGGCTTGGTCGGCTACGGTCATGCCTACGCGGGCATCAACTAAAAACAGCACAATATCGGCTTCTTCAATGGCGAGTAATGACTGATCAGCCATTTCGGTTTCGATGCCTTCTTCGGAGCCATCAATACCACCCGTGTCTACCACGATAAATTCATAGCCATCGTAATTAGCTTGGCCATATTTTCTATCTCGTGTTAAACCTGGAAAATCGGCTACGAGTGCATCACGAGTACGTGTTAAACGGTTAAATAATGTGGATTTGCCCACATTGGGTCGCCCAACTAGAGCGATCACGGGAAGCATAAACTACCTCTTTAAAAAACAACAAAAGGCTTCGCAGTGCGAAGCCTTACAAAAAACCTTTAAGTGTTAGCTAGTTAGTTCGGTATTGTAACCGCGCTAACTTCACCATCACGGGTGTATAAAATTAGCTTGTCGTCGGCTACAACCGGCTCTACAAAAAAGCCCGAGCTGTCAAATTCTTCACGAGATACTAACTCGCCAGTGTCTTTGTTTAACCAATGAAGGTTACCTTCTTGGTCACCTAAAGCTAAGTGGCTACCTGCTACTGCAGGGCCTGTTAGGTACCAACCACGCAGAGCGGGTTGGCTCCAACGTTCAATACCTGAATTTTTATCTAATGCGTAAATTACGCCTTCGCTATCTACTAGGTAAATAGTTTGGGCATCCATCGCTATTTCGCGATAGCTGCTGTATTCACGTTTCCATACAACATTACCTGAGCGAATATCTACTGCTGCTAGGTTACCATTATATGCAATAGCATATGCGTAAGGACCGCTAATAATAGGTTGCGTGTCTACATCCACTAAACGCTCAAATTCTGATGCGCCTTTAGCAACGGCAATTTCTGCGCTCCATGCTGAGTAGCCACTTTCTGAAATAAGCACACTTAGTTTGCCTGTTTCTAGGCCCAGTAACACCCCACCGTTTGCTACAGTTGGCGAGCTTTGGCCACGTAATGTAAGCGGGGGGACTTCTTGTTCAAAGTTCCAGCGTTCTTCGCCTGTATCTGGGTGAAGTGCTAATAATTTACCCGAGCCTAAGTTTACAAAAATTAGGCCATCGCCTGCGGCTGGTTTAGACAGTGCTTCGCCAGGTACATTTTTACGCCATACTTCTTCACCGGTTTCACGGTCAAGCGCAATAATAAAGCCGTGCTCAGAGCCTACGTAAATTTTACCATAAGCTTGTAGTATACCGCCTGATAATTTTGCAGTGCCGTTATCTGACCATGGCCAAAACGATACGTCTTCACGTATGTCGGTTTCCCATAGTGTATCGCCATTAGTAAGCGACAGTGCTTCAATTTGGCCTTCGCGGCTGGCTACATAAATAGTGTCTTTGTAAACAGCAGGCGATAAGCGAGAAAAATAATGCTCTACACCACTGCCAACCGACTCTTGCCACACTACCTCTGTTTCAAACTGATTAACAATTTCAGGAAGTACTAACTCATCTTCGTCATCACTTGATGAGCAACCCATAAGTGTTGCCATGCATAGTGCGAGCGTTGCTGTTGTTATTTTTTTCATACCTAAAACCTTATGCCGCTGGGCTAGTTACTGCTAGGTCGTCTAATTTAATTTGTAATAAAGGGTTTGTAGCTGAGCCCGCTGCTTCAGCCGCTGCTTGGTATGCAGAGCGAGCTTGGTCTTTATTACCTTGCGCAATGTAAATATCGCCTTTAAGTTCTGCTACATTGGCGCTGTATGCTTCTGGTAGTGGCGAGTTTAACGTTGTAAGTGCTTCGTCATACTTGCCTTGTGCAAGTTGAATACGTGCTAAGCGCGTAATGGCAATGGCTTTAAGCTCTTCGCTTTGAGCGTTTGTAACAATCCAGCTTAGTTTTTCACTAGCTAAGTCTAATTTTTTTGCATCAACAGCGTCTTTTGCCGCAACAAAAGCGGCTAAAGTTGCATAGCTTGTGTCTTGGTTGTTTTTAATGAATGTATCGGCCGCGTCAAGTACATCGTCACTTTGTACAAGTGTTGTATATTCGTCAGACGCTTGCTCAGCCGTTGTAATTTGGTTTTGGTTGTAGGCTTTCCAGCCGTATAATCCGCCTAAACCCACAATTACACCTAGCGCAAGTGAAATACCGTTTTCGCGAAAAAAGCGCTTAATGGCTTCTGCTTGTTGTTCTTCTGTTGAATAAATGTCCATTATTACCTCTTAAGTTAGCTTAGCTATTGATAAGCTCAGCTAATAGCGCTTTAGCTTGTTCTAATTCTAGTGTGACTTGCTCTTTACGCTCACGTAAATATTTGATGGTCACAACGCCTTTTTCTAATTCATCTTCGCCGATAATAACAGCCACTAGTGCATCGCTTTTATCAGCTCGTTTTAGTTGTTTTTTAAAGTTACCGCCGCCAGCATGCACCATAACGCGTAAACCTGGCACGTCGCTACGCAATTGAGCTGCAATGGCTGGGGCTTGAATGCTTGCTTTGTCGCCCATTGCCGCTAAATATACATCAGCATTGCGGCGAATGTCACCTACACACTCAAGTGCTTGGAGTAACAGCACTAAACGCTCTAGGCCCATTGCAAAACCCACCGCTGGGGTGGCTTTACCGCCAAGTTGCTCTACTAAGCCATCGTAGCGTCCGCCGGCACATACTGTACCTTGTGCGCCTAAGCTGTCGGTTACCCATTCAAACACGGTGCGGTTATAGTAGTCTAAACCACGTACTAACTTTTCATTAACCGTGTATATGACGCCAGCTGCGTCTAAACGTTCACATAAATTTGCAAAATGTTCTTTTGATTCAGCATCTAAATGCTCAGACAATTTAGGCGCATCCACTAAGATTGCTTGCACGTCTGGATTTTTGCTATCAAGTACACGTAATGGGTTTGAGTACATACGGCGTTTTGAATCTTCGTCGAGTACGTCGGTATGTTGTTCAAGGTAGGCTACAAGTGCATCGCGGTAATCGGCGCGCGCTTCGTTAGACCCTAACGAGTTAAGCTCTAAACGTACGTGCTCGCTAATGCCAAACGCTTTCCATAATTGCGCTGTTAATAATATAACTTCTGCGTCTATGTCGGCTGTGGCAATACCAAATGTTTCTAAACCAAATTGGTGAAACTGACGGTAGCGACCTTTTTGCGGACGTTCATGGCGAAACATTGGGCCCATGTACCACAGGCGCTGCTCTTGGTTATAAAGCAAGCCATTTTGATTACCTGCGCGTACACATACTGCGGTGCCTTCTGGGCGAAGGGTTAGCATGTCGCCGTTACGATCGGCAAAAGTGTACATTTCTTTTTCTACTATATCGGTTACTTCACCAATAGAGCGTTTAAATAAGTCGGTTGATTCTACAATAGGAAAACGAATTTCTTGATAACCGAACGATGCTACTGTCTCGCGTAAAATGTTTTCTACTTTCTGCCAAACTTGCGTGTCGCCCGGCAGACAATCGTTCATACCGCGAACTGCCTGAATTTGTTTTGCCACTGATAAATCCTAATTACTGTTTATGTGTAATAAAAAAATGCTTACACAACAAGAATGCTAAAAATTGACCCGTCATTATATACCCAAATGACCCCATGATGCGAGCGTCGTTTGAATTAAAAGCGATTTAGGCAAGGCATTGATTGAAAGTAATAGTGGTTCTATTGTTAAAATCAATAACGCAGTATAAATCGCTTTTAAACCAACCCGTTGGGCGGTTTACAGACACTTATTCTCATCGTTGTTACTTTTTAAAAGGGATTGCCATTTTTGCAAAGTAACGCCTTGATATTAAGAGCCTGTGAAACGCTGAATTCTGTATCTTGGGGTCGTTTGGGTATCCTCTAGCTATAAAGGTAAACGCCAAACAGCATGGTTTGGCGCTTTATACGGTATTTATTCGACTATTTTAATGTCGATAGGTGTTTGCTGCTCTTTTTGAGCAATAAAGTCGCGCACGTAGCCTTCAAGCTGGTCAACAATGTTGTTGTTATCAATACGCGCTTTTTGACGCTCGCCATTAATGTATAAACCTGAGCGGCGGTTTGCACCGGCAAGGCCAATATCACTCACAAGGGCTTCGCCTGGGCCGTTAACGACACAACCAATTACTGAAACAGACATTGGCTCAACCACATCTTCAAGGCGCTCTTCAAGCTGGTTCATGGTGCTTACGACATCAAACTCTTGACGTGAGCAGCTAGGGCAGGCAATAAAGTTAATACCGCGTGAGCGTATACGCAGCGATTTTAAAATATCAAAACCGACTTTGATTTCTTGAACTGGGTCAGCAGCAAGTGATACACGCAGCGTATCACCAATACCTTCGGCAAGTAACATGCCTAAGCCTACAGCCGATTTTACCGAGCCTGAGCGCATGCCGCCGGCTTCGGTGATCCCTAAATGCAGGGGTTGATCTATTTCTTTAGCAAGTAAGCGATAAGCGCCTACAGCTAAAAATACGTCTGATGCTTTTACTGATATTTTAAATTGGTCAAAGTCAAGGCGGCGTAATATATCTACATGGCGCATTGCTGATTCAAGTAATGCCTCGGGAGTTGGCTCGCCGTATTTTTCTTGTAGGTCGCGCTCTAATGAGCCGCCATTTACACCAATACGAATAGGAATATTATGCTCGCGCGCTGAGTCTACAACAGCTCTAATGCGCTCTTCACTACCTATATTCCCTGGGTTTATGCGCAGGCAATCTACGCCGTATTTTGCCACTTTTAACGCTATGCGGTAATCAAAGTGAATATCGGCTACAAGCGGTATACTAACTTGCTCTTTTATACTTTTAAACGCTTCTGCAGCATCCATTGTTGGTACAGATACACGCACTATATCGGCGCCGGCATCTTGTATTGCTTGGATTTGCGCAACCGTGGCATCTATATCTAGGGTGTCGGTATTGGTCATCGACTGCACGGCAATAGGGGCTCCGTCACCAATAGGCACGTTGCCTACATTGATGCGGGTTGATTTTCTGCGTTTAATTGGAGATTCTGAAAACATAGCGACTACTCTGCTAATGGTAATTTAAATTTGGCTAAACGATTTTTAGGATAACCAGAGATATCAACTGGTTCGCCGTTTAGAGAAACACTAACTACGTCGTGCTTACCTAGCACAACTGAAAAAGGCGGGGTACCGCTTACAGCCATTTTATAGCCTGCTTTTTTTACGCCAAATGCAATGCGCTCACCCTCGCCATCGTGTATTTCTACCCAGCTCTCATCGTTAAACACCATGTTAATTGTACTGGTGTTACTTTGCGTGTCGGGCTCGTTAGTGGCTGCTTGGGTGTCAGCGGCAATAGGCGCCGTGGCATTAACGGCTTCACTTAAGGGGACTTGTTCAGCACTTATAGGCATTACCGCCGGTGTGCGCTCAATAGCCTGTGTTGCTTGCATTTGAGAGGTGTTCTGACTTTCGTTATTTAGCGCGTTGTTAGTTTGCAGGTTATCTAAAACTGAATTTTCAATATTGATTGTGCTTGTTTGCTCATCGATAGGGGTGGCATTTTGCCAAAACCATAAGGCAGATGAGCCAATAACAATGGCTAAAATAATGTAGCTCACCAGCATTAGGCGGCTGTCGTGGGCTTCTTTTTCTGTGCGGCGCGAAAAGCTTTGCATGTTAGCCGGCTTTGTAGGCTCAGGCGGTGCAGGCAATCTGGCTAATATAGGGGCGCTATCGACGTGTAGTTCACGGCAATAGTTTTTAATGTAGCCTTTTACAAAGGTAATAGGGCCTAATGTTTGATACTGATCGCTTTCTAAGCGTTGTAATTGAGAAATAGAAAGCTTAAGTGGGCCAGTAAGTGACTCTAAGCTTACATTAGCCTGCTCTCTGTGCGCTTTTAATAGTTGCCCAACACTTGGCTCATCGCTTTGTTGCGTAGTTTCTTCTGTCATAATAGGTACGAATTTGGATCCACTAGTAATAGTCTGTGCCCAGGTGTAAGTTCTATATCTGGGCTTAATTTATTCCATCGCATTAATTCATCAATTAATACATGCCGCTGGGTAGCTATGTCGTAAAGGGTATCGCCAGCTTTAATCTCGTAATAAATATTAGGATCGTTTAAATAAATTTTACTTCCGTTGATAACACGATCCGACTCCTTTAGACCATTCCACTGCAGGAGTTTTTGTAGTTTAACATTGTATCGCACTGAAATGCTAAATAGGTTTTCACCAAACTCAATAATATGAAAAGGCACCTTTAAAGGGGGGACTTTTGGATTAAGCATTGGTGGCACTTGTTTTACACTTGGTTGATAGTTTTTGAGTGTAATGTCTTGGTTGTCGCTGTATGAATTACCACTAAATACAGCGCTGTCTTTTTTAGCCTCGTAAAATACAACTGCATTATTTAAGCCCGTATTCTGGGGGCCATTTGCAGCAGAACGTGTATTTTGTGGAGTATTAAAGTTAGCTTGTTTTGGTGCGCCAAATGAAATTATTTTTACTTCGTCATCCTCTTTAGCTGTTTGTGTAGTGGCAGTTTTTGGCGGCTCAGCTGTGGTTTTAGCCGTGTGTTGCGCTTGGTGATCCGTTGTTAATGCCATAAGCACGGCTGCGGTATCTGTTTTAGACTCTGCAGGTGTAGGCTTGTTTACCTCTTGGGCAGGTTGTTCTTTGTTAGTTTCAGGCGCTTGGGCAGTATTTTTTACGGTTGGAGCCGCTGCCGCAGCTGGCACCACAGCTTTAGTTGTTGTAACTACTTTAGTTTGCGCGGGTTGTGGGGCTGGCGTGAGAGTGTTAGCGTCATCACTTTGCTCAGCTACGCTTTTTTGTTTGTTTACAGCTGCGATGGTTGCCTGCGCGCTTGGCGCCTCATTTAATACTGAGCTTGAAGGCTCAACCCCTGGGGAAATTAAGCTGGTCGAATTATCGGTAGTTGGGCGTTTTTTACGAATAATTTTAATTTTTGGTTGCTCAACCCTAATTTGCTCTTCGCCGTACTGCTCTTGAAGCTCTTCAAGCTGCGCTTTACGGTATTTTTCGCGTAGAATTTCAAACTCAGTTTGTTTGGTACGATTATCGCGAATAGCATAGGCTTGCTTACTTGTCGGGTAAGTTTGCATTATAGTAGCGGCAATTTTTTCTGCTTCTTCTATTCTGCCCATACGCTGCTTAATTAAATAACCAAGCAATAAAGCCCGTGCAGACACTCGGCCGGTGTCGTCATGGCGCTTTAGTACTTCGCTGGCTTTATGCAAATCGCTTTTAGCATAAAAAAGGGCGGCTAAGCTTATTAGGGTCGATGTACGTTGCGAGCTGTGATTAAGTGCTTGTTTAAAGTAACTCTCTGCATTTTCAAAGTCGTTAAATTCAATGGCACATAATGCAAGGTTTTCGTAGCTTTCGGCAACGCGTATATAGCTTGGGATATCAATTGCTTTTAAAAACTGATCGGTTGCGCGATCATACTCTTTAATGCTACATAAAAACACACCGTAGTTATTAAGCGTATTCGGATCGTCAGGCTTAATTGCTAATGCTTTTTGATAGGCTTTATCGGCACGCTCTTTTTCGCCTACTTGTTGGTAATAATAAGCAAGAGAGTAATGAACTTCAGGCAGATTAGGGGCAAATTCTATAGCTCGCTCAAGGTTATACTTTGCTTGCGAGTTGTTGCCTGTTTCTAAATATTGTAAAGCGAGGGCGATACGAGTGCGTGCTGCGCCTGCATTATTGATTTTGTTTTCGACGACGGGTTTGTCACTGCCGTTATAACTACTTTCACTTACACATCCGCTAAGGGCTAGTGTTGAAAGTGTTAAAGCAAGTAAAGATCGCATTACCTTGTCTCTGTTTTTCTATCCATAGCGCCTATCTTACCTAAAACCTTTAGTGTTGCATCATTTATTTAAAAATAAACAACTTAACCACCCTGTATAGGGAAAATACACAGGGTGGTGGCAGGCTTATGCTTGCTGAATATTTACACTAATGGCGTTATCGTCGCGCATTTTCTTTTTCGCCATACGTTTTGTACGGTCAACAACATCGCCAGCTAATTGCCCACAGGCGGCGTCAATATCGTCACCACGGGTACGGCGCACAATACACGTAATACCCGCTGCTTGCAGTACTTTAGAAAAACGGTCAATACGGCTGTTGCTAGAGCGTGTGTATTCGTTACCTGGGAACGGGTTAAACGGAATAAGGTTAACCTTAGAAGGTGTACCTTTAAGCGTTTTAACCAGCTCATGGGCTTGGTCGGTGCTGTCGTTAACGCCATTTAGCATAACGTATTCAATGGTTACGTCTTTATTGGCTTTAGAGCCATCGATATAACGACGGCACGCCGCTAAAAATTCTTCAATAGGGTATTTTTTATTAATTGGTACAAGTACGTCACGCAGTGCGTTATCGGGTGCGTGAAGTGAAATAGCAAGTGCGACGTCTATTTTTTCTTTTAGTAAATCAAGCGCAGGTACAACGCCTGAGGTACTTAATGTTACGCGGCGCTTAGATAAACCAAAGCCCCAGTCGTCCATCATTAGTTCCATTGCTGGCACGACGTTTTTAATATTAAGTAGTGGCTCGCCCATACCCATCATTACTACGTTGGTAACAGGGCGTTTTTCGCTGTTGCCATCAAGGCCTATGTCTTTAGCTACGCGCCAAACTTGGCCAATAATTTCCGATACTTTAAGGTTACGGTTAAAGCCTTGTTGCGCAGTTGAGCAAAACGTACACTCAAGGGCACAGCCCACTTGTGAAGATACACATAAAGTGGCGCGGTCTTTTTCTGGGATCCATACCGCTTCAACTTCTTGGCCGCCATCGAGCACTAAAGCGTACTTAATAGTGCCGTCGCTTGCTTGCTGGCGCACTGAGATTTCTGGCGCAACAATTTCGCATTCGTTTTTAAGCTTTTCTTTAAGCTTTTTATTAACGTTGCTCATATCGTCAAAGTTATCAACGCCAAAATGATAAATCCATTTCATCACCTGGTCGCCACGAAATGGCTTTTCACCGAATGATACAAACAGCTCGCGCATTGCATCTCGGTTTAAATCTAATAAGTTAATCTTTTTTTGCTCGGTCATGAAACAACCTCAATCGGTGACGGTGGAGATAAAATTTACAAGGATAAATTGTACACAATTCACCCACTTTAATCATTAAGTAAAATATCAAAAATGTACTTAAGGATACTTTACGTAATGACTAAAAAAGGGCTCGAAAGCCCTTTTCTTACTTTGCATTACAGCGTTAGCTGTAAAACTCGAATTAACGAGTACGTGGGCAAAGCTCTTCGTCAGCGAAGAAGTACGCGATTTCGCGAGCAGCAGATTCGACAGCATCAGAACCGTGAACAGCGTTTTCGTCGATGCTATCAGCGTAGTCTGCACGTAAAGTACCTGCTAGTGCTTCAGCTGGGTTAGTAGCACCCATGATTTCGCGGTTTTTAAGAACAGCGTTTTCGCCTTCAAGAACAGTAACCATTACTGGGCCAGATGTCATGAAAGATACTAAAGCACCGAAGAAAGGACGCTCGCTGTGCTCTGCGTAGAAACCTTCAGCTTTCTCTTTTGAAAGGTGAACCATTTTAGCTGCAACGATTTTAAGACCCGCAGTTTCGAAACGGTTGTAGATTGCGCCGATGTGGTTTTTTGCTACTGCATCAGGTTTTACGATTGAGAAAGTACGCTCTAAAGCCATCTTTATGCTCCAATAATTTTTAAATAAAAGTGTGAATATTTACGGGCGCGAATTATACGCGTTTTAATTGAAAAAACCTAATTTTATTAAAAACCAGTTTGGTTGCAGTTTTATGATCTTGATCAAAAGCACATTGTTTGGCGCATTTATAATGCCGCGCTTGTAAATTAATTAATCACATAGCCGATGAGTACTCGGTTAGCTGTATGGAGCGTTTATGCCAGCTGGTTCTTCTATCACTGCTTTTATACCTGAGCTGTTATGCCCTGCGGGGAGTTTAAAAAACATGCGCTATGCCTTTGCATATGGAGCTGATGCCGTTTATGCCGGCCAGCCTCGCTACAGCTTGCGGGTACGCAATAACGAGTTTGATTTAAAGACACTACAAATAGGCATTAATGAAGCCCATGCGCAAAATAAAAAGTTTTATGTGGTCTCTAATATTGCGCCGCATAACAGCAAAGTTAAATCGTATTTACGTGATATAGAGCCGGTGATTGCGATGGGGCCCGATGCGCTGATTATGTCAGACCCTGGCTTAATTATGTTGGTACGTGAAAAATGGCCCACTATGCCTATTCATTTATCGGTGCAAGCAAATGCCGTTAATTATGCAAGCGTGCAGTTTTGGGCAAAACAAGGTATTGAGCGGGTTATTTTATCGCGCGAACTTTCGCTTGAAGAAATAAAAGAAATTCGCACACTATGCCCAAACACTGAACTTGAGGTGTTTGTGCATGGTGCATTATGTATGGCGTACTCTGGGCGTTGTTTGCTCTCAGGTTATATAAACAAGCGCGATCCAAACCAAGGTACGTGCACCAATGCCTGCCGCTGGGAATACGACGTTAAACTAGGTGTTGAGAATGAAACGGGTGAAATGGTTCATAGAATTGATCCTAAATCAGTGATACCAACGCTTGGTGAAGGTGCGCCAACAAATAATATTTACATGCTTGAAGAGCAAGGACGCCCTGGTGAGTATATGCCCGCCTTTGAGGATGAGCATGGCACCTACATTATGAATTCAAAAGACTTACGCGCCGTACAGTATGTTGAAAAGCTAACAGAAATGGGCGTACATAGTTTAAAAATAGAAGGGCGAACTAAGTCGTTTTATTACGTTGCCCGCACTGCGCAAGTTTACCGTAAAGCAATTGATGATGCGGTTGCAGGTAAGGCGTTTGATCCTAACTTATTTAAAACACTCGAAAACTTAGCGCATAGAGGCTACACCGAAGGCTTTTTAAAACGCCATGCTCATCAAGATTACCAAAATTACGAATATGGTCATTCGGTATCGACTAAGCAGCAATTTGTAGGAGAGGTGTTAGGGCGCGACGAAAAGGGGTTAGTAAACATAGATGTTAAAAACAAATTTTGTGTAGGAGATTCTTTAGAGCTAATGACCCCGCAAGGTAACATCACATTTGTACTTGATAGCATGCAAAACAAACAGGGCGAAAGGATTAGTGATGCAAAAGGGTCTGGGCATAGTGTAAAAATACCATTAGATGAGAGCATTAATGTAGAGCATGCCATTTTGATGCGTAATTTAGATGAGCAGCAAGATACGCGTAACCCTTATAAAAAAATAGCAAGTGTGTAAGGGATAGGCATGGCACTACTTATTAGTGATAAATGCATTAACTGTGATGTATGTGTAGATGAGTGCCCCAACAGCGCGATTTTTATGGGGGAAGAAATCTATCAAATAGACCCAAATAAATGCACAGAATGTGTGGGGCATTACGATAAACCCACTTGTGTCATAGTGTGCCCTATCAATTGTATTAAAAGCGACCCTTTAAATAAGGAGTCACTTGAGCAGCTCGCACAAAAGTATGTAAACCTTGTTGAAAGTGATAGCTGAACACATAAAAACAAGCATATGCTTAAAAATAGAGTAAAAATTTAGCTTAAACTACTTATTAATTATCGCGTTATCATTAATACCTTCTATACTGGAAGTAACTTGATTTAGTGTTTTTTGGTAGGGAAATTAATGTTTTTTTCAAAAGGTAAGCAAAACGAAATAGCCGCTTTAAAAGCCCAGCTGTATCCCTTGGAGCAGGTATGGGAAGGGCTTTACAAAGAAATGCTGGTACTTAATGTACTTTATGATGGGCGCATTTCGCATGCTAACGATAACTTTTTAAACGCATTAGGTTATAACGAAGATAATTTAACAAATAATCAGTTAGGCGATTTTATTTCTGAGCAGTCGCGGTTATCACCTGAATACGAAGAACTTGAAAAAGCATTCCAAAAAGAAGGCCACTGGAGTGGTGCCATAGAGTTTATACGCCAAGATGGCAATGCAGAATGGCTAAGGTTAATAGTGCACCCAGTGGTGGGCGAGCAAAACCAGTTATTGTATTTTTCTGTGTTTGGCACTGTACTTACCAAAACGATTGCGACTTCTCGTGAGCAAAGCGACACAATAAAAGCGATTTATCGCTCTATGGCCGTGATTGAGTTTGATTTAGCGGGGCACGTATTAACGGCAAACGATCAGTTTTTGTCGGCCATGGGGTACAGTGAATCAGAAATAATAGGTCAGCATCACCGAGTGTTTTGTGAAACCGAAGAAGCTAATTCGGCTGAATACCAAGCATTTTGGAGTAAATTAAGGCAAGGCCAATTTATTGCAGATAGGTTTAAGCGGATAGATAAGTATGGCAACGTGATTTGGTTAGAAGCGACTTACAATCCAATATCAAATGATGCGGATCAACTTTATAAAGTAATGAAGTTTGCCACCGTAATTACTGAGCAAGTAAACCGCGAAATTGCTATATCGCAAGCTGCCGAAATTGCCTACGGCACCTCTACAGAGACAGATAAAACCGCAGAGCGTGGTAGTAGCGTGCTACAAGAAACAGTTTCTGTTATGAATGAGTTAGCCGTAAATATGGAGCAAGCCGCTAATGAAATATCGGCACTTGATCAGCAGTCACAACAAATAGCCAGCATAGTGCAAAGTATTAGTAGTATCGCTGAGCAAACCAATTTGCTTGCCCTTAATGCCGCAATAGAGGCTGCGCGTGCAGGAGAGCAAGGGCGCGGGTTTGCTGTAGTAGCTGATGAAGTAAGGCATTTGGCGTCAAGAACATCAAAAGCAACAGAAGAAATTGTGGAAGTTGTGCAGCGCAATCAATCCCAAACTCAAAGTACAGTGGCCGTTATTGAGCAAGGTAAAGAAAAAGCCGAGCAAGGTTTAGCGCTTTCTAAAGAGTCCGGTGATGTTATGGCTGAAATCCAAGATGGAGCACAAAAGGTAGTAAATGCGGTGGGGCAATTCACAAGCCAATTAAACTCTAATAGTTGATTGGCTATAGTGCGATAAAAAACAAGCATATACTAAAACCGCGTTCGCGGTTTTTTGCTTTATGGCGTATTTTACACAATACCCTAGGCGTTTTTTTACACTTAAAACAGCGTTTAAAACTAGCCATATAAACCAAATAGGCTCTAGGTAGTGAGGTGTAAGTCAGTTTTTAAATCATGATAAGGGGAAATTAAGCCATACGTTAACAATAGATTAAGTTTCGCCATGTAAACTTTGCGAAAATTTACTATTGCGTACCTCAATACGTTGACGGAATCACTTATTTGCTTAGCTAAAAGCAACATAAATGGAATAGCTGTAAAAATGATTAATTGCCCACGTCATTACCCCTTTTCTAAAATATATAAATCTTTGTTTTGTGTATCCCTTATTAGCTCAAGTTCGCTTAGTTTAGCCGATGGTGTTACCTCACAAAACGCTAAAACTCAGCTTAAAAAAAACATGGAAGTAATTGAAGTGCGAGGAATACGCACAAGTATGGCTGAGAATTTAGATGTTAAGCGGATGTCTGGCTCTGTGGTGGATGCAATTACAGCCGAAGATATCGGGAAATTTCCTGATAAAAACGTAGCGGATTCGTTGCAGCGAGTGCCCGGTGTTGTTATTGAACGCGACGGCGGAGAAGGGGCATCGGTTAGTATTCGCGGCTTATCATCTGAGCTTACATTTACTCAGCTTAATGGCAATTTTATAGCGTCATCACCCGGGGAGCCTTCTCGTTCGTTCGATTACACTTTACTGCCCTCTGCCATGATAGAAAGCGTAGAAGTGTATAAATCGCCAGAAGCACGTTTAGATGAAGGCGGCGTGGGTGGCACAGTATTGATGCATAGCCGCAAGCCTTTAAGCATGGAGGCAAACTCAGGTGTATTTAATGTTGAATCCACTTACGCTGATGTAACAAAAGAATACGAGCCGCAATTTACTGGCTTATATTCTTGGAAAAATGACGACGACACCTTTGGCGTATTAGTGGGTTATACCTATCAAGAGCGTACTAATCGCACATTAACAGGCAGCACCGATGCCAATGTATGGCGTTACACTGGTGACGGCCAACCTACTGATATTAATGGAAATGCCGTTGATAACAATAATGGCTGGGATACTATTAATGATGCCAGTGGTAATCGTTATGATGGCGTGTGGTTTCCGCAGGTAGTACGTGGTTCAGTGCTTAATGAAAAACGTGAGCGTGAAGGTATTCAATTTAGTACGCAGTGGCGACCAACTAACAACTTAGAGCTTGGCTTTAACTACTTTGGGTTTACGCTTGGGCAAGACAGAACTGAATCAGTCATTGATATACCAGAATGGTCACTTAATCCTGATTTTTTAACCGCCGTTACACTTGATCAAACAGGCACTATTGCAACGGGTATGCAATATAATGCCAGTGCTAGCGGTGTTGAAAACGATATGCAGTTTCCGTGGATGCGTGGCAGTTATGTACGCGAAGAGTCTACCTCCGATACGTTTGATTTTAATTTAACCTACGAAGGCGATACCTTTAAAGCACGTTTTGTTATTGGTAACACTCAATCTGAGGGTGGGCCTGAAGAAAGCTGGGAAGCCGCATATAAAAGCTCAAACGCTGGTGAAAACCAAGCCGTTATAGAAAATGCAGCTCAAACAGCTGGCTGGTCAATAGCGCAAGATAATGTATCACTTAATATTGACCCAAATACATTCGCTAACTTGCAAAGTGGTTTGGGCGGCGGCCGTGATGCTGGCTCGTCAAATTCAAGCTTTGTTCGCAGTGAACTCGAGGAAGATTATTACCAGGCCGACATCGACTTTTATGTTGATTGGGGGTTTTTAAAAACCATTAGAACCGGTGCTAAATATCGCCACGCTAACTTACACCGCGAGACCGGCAATACGTTTTTTGTAGACTCTAACTTTGATATTGCTGCAGGTGAAGCGAGTGAGCAAGGCATAACGCAATTTGATAGCTATCAATGGAATGGCGGTATGCCACTGGCCGAGGAGGTGTTTATTAATCAAACCAATATAGTGGGCGGGTTTAACATAAACCAAATGCCCAGCATAGATTGGGATAAATACCGAAATTTAGTAACAAACAACTACACACCTTATACCCGCATAGAAGATAATTTTGTATACGATATTGAAGAAAAAATATCAGCGTTTTACATTCAAGGCGATTTTGAATTGAGTGACATTAGGGGTAATTTAGGTGTGCGCGTAGTACAAACTAAAACATTAACCTCTTCTACCGATTTATATACTTATCAACGTGATCACACCAATGATGAAACAGGCGAGCCGGTAACTGGCGATGCGCGTTTTGTAGAAGACTATCAGTTGGTTACACAAAAAAACACCGACACACAAATTCTACCCAGCTTGAATATAGCGTGGGATGCCACCGACGATTTAGTGATTAGAGGCGCTATTGCTAAAGTGATGGCGCGACCAGATTACAGCGATTTAGGCTCGCAGCAGCGTATTACGTTTGTATCAAATGAATGGGCAGATGACAGAGCTGCATTTAACGAGCTTGCAGGCTTTAGTGGCAGTGGCGGTAATAAAAATTTAAAACCTTTTGAATCAGTGCAGGCCGATTTATCTATTGAATATTATTACGCCGAGGGCTCAGCATTCGGGTTAGCGCTGTTTCATAAAAAGGTTGATAACTTTGTTGTGCCGCTGGTAATAGATATGCAGCAAGAGTTTGCAGGCAAAGAAAATATAGTAGAAAGCGGGGTAATTACCGTTGCGCCATACAGCACCGTGGGTAACGGCACTGATGCAGTATCAAAAGGGGCTGAAGTATTTATACAACATGCATTTGCAGGTGGTTTTGGCTTTTATGCTAATTACACCTATAACAAAACCAATAAAGCCGATGTAAGTGTAAATGGTGAAGAATTTGGCCAATCGCCATTAATTGGAAGCGCTAAATACCAATACAACACCTCCGCTTATTACGAAGGCGAGTACTTTACTCTTCGCGCGTCGTACAATAAACGCGGCGAAACAGTACTTGGCTTAAACAGTGGTTTAAATGTATATCAAGACCCTTACGAGCAAGTTGATGTAAATGCCGCCATTAATATATCTGATAGCTTAAGTTTAACAGCCTCTGTTATTAATTTAACTAAATCGGAAACTGTTACGCGTTTAGGTAATGATACCGATGCGCGTTTATTAAGTTCAAGTTACTCAGGTAGGCGCTACTACGCGGGTATAAATTATAGTTTTTAGGTAAAAACCCACTATACGTTTTTAGCACACTAACCTTGTTAATAAATAGCATGGCTATTATGATGAAATTATTATAAAAGGATGAAGAAAATAAATTAATGAGCTACCAACCGTTTATAGATGATTCTGCTTCGCTAATCGAATTTACGCGTGTGTATTTAGCGCTTTTTTATACGTTTGTGGCGGGGTTTTACACTGTTAGAATTATTTATAAAAACCGTTCTACGCCTGCGGGTGTTATTTTTCCTGGCGCTAAGTTTTGTACTAGCTGGTGGAATCATATGGCGTTTAAGTTTTTTCGGGCTGCTATATGGTTAGTGTGTGTGCTGCGTGTGTTTGTACCTGCCACCGACAACTACTTAGGTATGTTTAATTCCTTAAATGGGTGGCCAGGTGTTATGTTTGGCAATATTTTGCTCACGGCGGGCTTTACACTTAGCATGGTGGTGCATTTTCATATGGCGTCACTTTGGCGCTCGGGTATAGATCCAAATGGACCGCAAACGCTTAAAACCACAGGCTTATATAGTTTTTCGCGCAATCCCATGTATGTAGGTGTGGCAACTGCTCAGCTGGGATTCTTTTTAGCCTTACCGAGTGTATTTAGTTTAATTTGCTTGGCCGTGGGCTTAATTGCACTTTATAAACAAATAGTGGTTGAAGAAGCACATTTAGCAACACGCTTTAATAGTGACTACCTAAACTACAAGCAAACCGTACCGCGCTGGCTGTAATTATTCGGTGGTGGCTTTTATTTGCAGATGGCTATTTATAAAGTTTTGCTTTGAAAGTGGCTTTGAATATAAATAGCCCTGAATATAGTCACAGCCCAATGCAATTAATTGCGCTTGTTGAGTGGGTGTTTCTACCCCTTCGGCGACCACTTCTACCCCTAAGTTATGCGCCATTGTAATTATGGCTTTAATTAGCGCTATACTGCTACTATTGGCTTCAATATTTTGTACAAACGATTGATCTATTTTAAGTATATCAATGTCTAATTGTTGCAGGTACGCAAGCGATGAGTAGCCAACACCAAAATCATCAATGGCAATGTCTATATCAAGCGCGTTAAGCCGCTTTAAATGGTGTTGAATTGCGTTATCTGGGTCCATTAAGCTGTTTTCAGTTATTTCAATTAGAATCGTGTGAGGGGGCAATTTATAAAGTTTGCATGCCTCTACCCACTGTGTAACCCACACACCGTCGCGGTCAATTTCTAAAGGTGAGGTGTTTACACTAATTTGCACCGGTGTATAACTTAGTTTATTAAACTCTACAGCATCGCGAACAGCTTGCGATTTAACCCATTCTCCTAGCTCTTTTATTAAGCCATTTTGTTCTGCTACATCAATAAATTCGGCAGGGCCAATAATGCCTTTTTTTGGATGATTCCAACGGATCAGCGCTTCCGCTTTTTTTAGCGTATGTGAATGTGGGTCCCATATTGGTTGGTAGTAAAGTTCAAACTGGTTTTTATGCAAGCCGATGCGTATCTCTTCTATAAGACGACGTTTTTCAATAGCGAGCTCTTCCATTTCATAGGAAAAAAATTCGAACCTATTGCGCCCCTTACTTTTTGATAAATACATTGCTTGGTCGGCTCGTTTGATCAACGTTTCTACCGAGTCGCCGTCTTGTGGGAAAAATGCCACGCCCATACTTGCAGTTACCTGAACATGCTCGTTTTTAATAGTTATGGTTCGGGTAAGGCTTTTCATTACATCGTGAGCTATATGGGAGACCGTTGTTGTATCGTTTACTCCTTTAAGTATAAGGGTAAATTCATCACCGCCTAAACGCGCCACAATATCTTGCTGTTTTAAGCAGCGGCGAAGTCGCTTAGCCACCTCGCGGAGTAATAAGTCACCAAAGTCATGGCCTAAGCTATCGTTTACCTCTTTAAAGCCATCTAAATCAATAAACACCAAAGAAAATGGTTGCTCAGGGGGACTTACAAGTTGTTGCAGGTGCTCGTAAAAGTAGCGGCGGTTAGGTAGGTCGGTTAGGCCATCTTGATAAGCATATTGATGCAATTGAACATTCGCATTTTCGAGCTCTTTTGTTCTTCGTTTTACTTGGCTTTCAAGTAGGTTATCGCGCTGTTCTATAGTGTGTAGCATGGTATTAAAACAGCTGGTTAGTTTACCCACTTCGTCCTTTGAAAGCTCTTTAGCTCGTAAACTATAGTCGTTAGATGAGGTTATCTGTTCCGCAGTTTGTGCTAAATATAAAATGGGGTTTAAAAAACGTTTTCTAAGCATTAGCGATACAAGCAAACTTAAAATAAAGCTAAAAATCATTAATATAATAATAAACCGACCATAAAAAGCAGCTCTGTTGTCTAGGTCACTGTCGTCGGCGCGCACAATAAGTGTACCATAGCGCTGTGCATCAATTTTTAGTGGTGTTTTTACTTCTGTAGTATGCGCAGCTGAGTTTTCTTTATTGTATTTAGGTGCTGCAACGCTTGCGAGTTGTTGGCTAAAATTGTCTAGCACTTCTACAGAAACAATGTCGGAGCGCATTAATAGCGGCTCAATGAGCTCTTTAATGGCAGCAATATCGTAAAAAATTAAGGCCGTACTTATATTGGGAGCCAATATTTGAGATAGCGATTTTAGGCTTTGCGTTTGTTCTTCTTTAGCTGTTTTGAGCTCATACGCGCTAAAAACAGCAGTAACGGTAGCGGTAGAGATAAGCGCAACACTCATTAAAATAAACAGCAGCTTTTTGCTCATTGAGTTAAGCGAGAAGTAGTTTTTCATTATTTACCCCTCAACTACACGAGCTAGGCGAAGCACTTTTGAGCTCATAGTAATGCCTGCTTTTTTGAGCTTGTTAGGGGCAACTTCAAAGCGTACCTTACTACTTGATAGAAAAAATCGAATATGTCCATTTGCGGCTATAAAGCCATCGGTTTCGCCAACTACCATTGTATTTTTTAACTCAAGGGCAGAGTGAGCCTCTAACCATAATTTGTAGGTATTATCGGTAATAAAGACTATATCACAGTCCTCAAGTACGGTTCTCTTAAGGGGGGTGTATTTATTACGTAGGTAGCGATTATGCACTTTGCGATTTTCTAAAGCGGCATTGGCTATGGCTATAAATTGGCTATCGGGACTACAGATTAAAAAATCGGGCGTGTTTTCTTTAGCTGATTGCCATTGGCCTAATCGGGCAAAGTTATATAAAAAGCCTGCTTTAAGTACATATTCTTTTTGCACAGCAAAGGCGCTTGGGCTTGTACAAAGCCCAAGGCATAAAAATAGGTAAAGCAGTCGATTTAAAAGCTTAAGCATTGGCTCTCTTAAAATGTTGCGCTAACAGAAAACGTGACACACTCGTCTATGTAATTAGGAACCGTAAATGTTTCGCGAGTATTGCCGTATTCAATATGGGCGCCTGCAAATAAGTTTTTGCCTGATACGGCTGTGGCCCAGTTGTTGTTTATTTTCCAGCTCCATGTAAGGTCTACCGCCGTGTAGTTATCTGTATTATAGGTGCTTGAGTTTTCGGCTCTTAATGTAGCAAAAACAGTATGCTGTTCATTTAGATGATAGTTGAGTTTTGTAAATAACTGCCTGTTTATCGAGTCGTAGCCAATAGTGGGGCGCGTTGCATTAGGTAAATCATAATCTATTTTAGTGTAGCTGTAGCCAATTTCGCTGCTTAAATCGTCTATTAGTTGTATCGAAAATAACAAATCACCGCCGGTGGTGGTGGTTTCACCGAGCGAGACAAAGTCGTAGTCTAAGCTTGTTCTTTGCAATGCCGCAAACACTTGAGGTATTTGCCCTAAAAGGTAAAAATTTAATGCAGGTATAAATTGTTCTACGTGAGGGTTTAAGCTAATTACGGCAACATCATCTGCTTGCGTATTAAACGCAGAAACATCTAAAGACCAGTCAGCCTTAGATACACGGTAACCTAGCTCGTAGGAGGTATAGTTTTCAGCTTTTACTTTATCGTTACCATTTAAAAATGTGGCTATATGGTATTCATCTATTTCGGGTACGCCCGATTGCATACCAATGACGTCTGAAATTTTTTGGCCATTGACTCTAAAGTTATCATTATATTCAATCAGGGTAGGAATACGGACACTTCGAGAAATTGAGCCCCAAGCTAAGTGATCGTGATTTGGTTGATAGGTAAAACGAACTAAAGGTTGGTTTTCCCAGCCGGTTAAATCGTTATGCTCTATTTTTGTACCAACAATGAGGTTTAACGTATCAGGTATAACACTGTATTGTGCTTGTAGCATGGCACCGTATTGATAAAGATTATCCAAGTCTTTATCGCTATTAATAAAAATACTATCTTGGAAAGAAATATTATTAAAGCGATAATTTAGGCCCCAATCTACCTGTAATGCACCGGCAATAAAGTTCATTTGATAATCAATATCAATCGATTCAAAATCTTCATTTATATAGGGCTGATCGCCTTGCTGTTTAAGCCACGACATTTGCAACATTTGATTTGCATTCTCAGAAAGGCGATGCTCAATACGGGTCATTAAGCGCGTGTCGCGCCTGTCAGCGGTTGTTGGAAACTGCTGGCTACGATTCGACGAATCTAAAACGCCAGTAAGGTTTTGACCGTGCTGCGTGTGAGTATGATCCCCCTGGAAGAGTATTGACCACTCATCGCTGGGCGTAAAATCGGCTCTAAAGCCACCGGAATGTTGCTTAGTAAAGTCATTCGGTTTAATGCGACTGCCTTTTTTAGAAGGTGCAGTATTTTTAGTATTGTAATAGCCCCTGTAACTACCAATATCTGAAATATCGCCGCCACGGCGAAGGCTTATATCAGCATTAATTTGATTACCTGTAATTGCTTTAGCGTATGTGTTGCGTGTATCTATGCTGTTTTTAGTAATGATATTAATAACGCCGTTATTTGCATTATTACCCCATAACAACCCACCCTGACCTCGAATAACTTCAATGCGCTCAATGTCGTATAAGGGCACATGTAATGACTCCCAGTATACAGCGGCGAATTTCGGCGTATATAAGCTTTGCCCATCTATCATTACCAGTAATTTGCTTGAATAACGAGAAGCAACACCGCGGGCAGAAATAGCCCATTGATTGTTATCAAGCTGTCTTACGGCAAGCCCTGGCACCATTTTTAACGCCTCAGGAATAGAGGTGGCTCCCGAACTTTCAATTTGCTCTTTGCTTAGTACGTAAATAGACGAGGCTGTATTAAAGGCCGATTGTGCTCGTTTCATTGCAGAGGTGGCCTGCACATCCATTCCCATTAACGCATCAAGGTCTAAGTCATCGTCGTTTAATGGGTCTGCAACGAGCATTGGTGAAACAATAAGAATTGAGAACAACAACGTTTGAGGTACTTTCACCTAGGTTTTCTCCACACGGTTCAAAAATCAAAAACAAGGTATGTTTTTGTAAAACATTTTACGCCACAAAATATTAACATACTTTATGTCTATAAAAGTACACTTTATTATTAATTCAAAACAAATCATTTTGAATTAACTAATAAGAAAAGGGTAAACCTAAAGAATTAAGTTATTGCTTTGTTTACCTTAATATACAGCACATTTGTATAAAAAAGGTACAAGTTAAGCAATGGAATAAAGAGCGGTTGCTATGAACTCGCATTAATACAGTTTAATGATTTATTTACACTTATTAGGTAAAAACGATTTATTTATGCCATATATAGCACTTACATTAATATGCTTATTAATCGATAGTATTTGTATTGCTGTAGGTAAACCCAGTGAGATTACTTAAATAACCTGATGATTACTGGTTCATAAAGGTAAAATAAATTACCCTAAGTGCATTAGTCACTTTTATATTACTTGTTTTTATGAGCCTTCTTTTCTCTGTTGTGTTAGCAAGCCTTCCTGCTTTACCCGAACCCGTTGCAAACAATGCCGTAGCTAAGGTTACAGTACAAAACCAACGCTACTTTTTAAGTTTTATGGGGCTGGGTAAAAGCAAACAGCATACCGATGTACACAACAAGGTGTTTTCACTTAAATTAGGTGAGAGTGCATGGCAGCAGCAAGCAAGCGTACCTTCAAGCTTACCCTTAAAAGGGCGTTTAGCGAGTACTGCTGTGGGCTTAGGTGAATACGCTTATATATTTGGTGGTTATACGGTAGATAGCGATCATACTGAAATTTCAAGCCCCGATGTTTACCGCTTTGATATAAAAAGCAATACATACAAACACCTTGCAAGTATGCCAGTACCAGTTGATGACAGCGTAGCGCTAAGTTACAAAGAGCGCTACATATACCTTATTAGCGGTTGGCATAACGATGGCAATGTAAATTTAGTACAAGTATACGATACCCAAACTGACACATGGCAACAGGCCTCACCGTTTTTAGGAGAACCTGTTTTTGGCCAAGCAGCAGCCATTAGTGGTAATACTATAGTTATTTGCGATGGGGTTAAAACCCAGGCTAACCCAGATTCACGTCGCTCGTTTGCAGGCGTTGCGCAGTGTTTAAAAGGCACTATTAATGCAAGCAATCCGCTAAAAATAGATTGGCGTACTTTGCCACACCCTACAGGTGAGTCGCATTACCGTATGGCTGCGACTAGTTACAATGGCAATATTTACATGCTGGGTGGCTCTAATAACCCGTATAACTACAACGGTATTGGTTACAATAAAAAGCCCGCTCCGGCGAGCAGCCATGTGTGGCGTTTTAATATAAAGCAAAACTCGTGGCAAGTATTACCTAATGTAGCTGTTGGCAGTATGGATCACCGTGGCTTACTTGAGCACAATGGGTTTTTATATCGTATTGGCGGAATGAACAACCAACAGCAAGTAATAAGTGATGTATTAGGGTACGAGGTAACACAGTGAATACGCTTTATATTACCGGCGCAGGGGTAAGCGCAGCCAGTGGCATACCTACATTTAGAGGGGAAGATGGCTTTTGGACTATAGGCAGTAAAAATTATACCCCCATGGAAATGGCCACGCGAGCTATGTATCAAAATAATCCACGCGAGTTTTTAGCTTGGTATTACAACCGTTTTGCAGCCTATCGGAATCACGGCCCTAATGACGTTCACCATTGGCTTAGCGATAAAAATTTAATTACCCAAAATATAGATGGCCTTGATGGCAAAGCAGGTAACAAAAATTACATTGCTATACACGGCAGGCTCGATCAAATGACATTATTTCATGAGCAAGGCGAAGCAGTTAAACCGCTTATGACCCCGTGGGATAGCGTAGACGAAAGCCGCCTGCATGACTCTCTTTTTGAGCTATTTAATATTCAAAACCAAATGCCTGAGCTAAATCATTCATTTAAGCCCTTTGTTTTGTTATTTGATGAATACTACACCGAGCTTTACAGAATAACAGAAGCGCAGCAGCGTATGCTCAATGCCGATAAAATTGTATTTATGGGCACTTCATTTAGTGTCAATATCACGCAAATGGCAATTGAAATTGCACGAAATTACGATATACCCGTTGAAGTAGTTGACCCTGAACCTGCACATATTTTGCACGCTAACGTCACGTATAAAAAAATGAATGCGTTAGATTACATTCAATCTAATTAATAAGTGCTATATTTTAAGGGGATTGCTAATGTTTTCTCAAATATTACAATCTCTTTATATAATATTAACGAGTCAATAATGTTATTATTATCCTGATTATAACAATACCAAAGAGACTTGAATGAGCGACTTAACTGCAATAGCAAATTTGTCCATTTTACTTGTAGAACCTTCAGAGGTTCAGCAAAAAATAATAATAAAATCGCTTGTAGAAAGTGGGGTTAAGCAAGTTGTAACAGCGGCTACTCAAGAACAAGTTCTATCGATGCTTGA
This sequence comes from Pseudoalteromonas sp. S3785, assembly GCF_005887365.1. Lineage (NCBI taxonomy): Bacteria > Pseudomonadati > Pseudomonadota > Gammaproteobacteria > Alteromonadales > Pseudoalteromonadaceae > Pseudoalteromonas > Pseudoalteromonas sp. S3785. Next base: position 30,072 of record NZ_PNCT01000023.1, read on the forward strand.
AAGCTACCACCCAGATTTAGTGATTAGTTCAATGTACTTATCTGACGGTACAGCCGACTCATTGTTGCAAAAAATAAGACTTAATCCTGCCACAGAGCATCAACCTTTTATGCTTATATCGAGCGAGCGTAATAAAAAATACCTTGAGCAATTACGCCAATCGGGCGTGTTGGCTATTTTACCTAAGCCTTTTAGCGCAAAAGCCATTACTCGCGCACTTAAAGCAACCCTCGATATAATAAGCGAAGAAGAAGTAGAGCTTGAACTTTTTGATGTAACGCTACTTCGTGTGCTTGTAGTAGATGACAGCCGCTTTGCACGTAAACACATCATACGCGTACTTGCTGGCATGGGTATTCCTGAGCCAGTAGAAGCCGAAAACGGTAAAGAAGCAATCGAGCACCTTAGCGAGCAGTCGTTTGATTTAATTGTTACCGACTACAACATGCCAGAAATGGACGGCCGCGAACTAACGGAAACAGTGCGTGGCTCAAACGCTTACTCGCATATTCCTATTTTAATGGTGAGCTCAGAGGCAAATGACACCCACCTAGCTAATATTGCCCAAGCGGGTGTTGATGCTATTTGTGATAAGCCGTTTGAACCCGCCACAGTGCGAGAATTACTGTATAAAATAATGTCGTGATTAACATTTTTTAATAAATGTATTTTAAAACGAGTGCAAAAGTAACAGCACTCGTTTTAAACATTTTTACATCTGCCCTAATCTGTATATAAGCAGCGCTGTTTTAGCTGTGTTTTTATTCAGAGAGGTTAAATCGGCGGTTTCGTTTTTAGTATGTGCGCCACTGCCCATTAGGCCAAGGCCATCAAGCGCCATATCAACATGATTTGCAGCAAACGAAATATCAGCAGCGCCGGCATTACGAGGGTTTGCAGCCACCACTTTGTTATAACCTAAGTCTTGGCTTGCTTGGCTATACAGTGCAAGCAGCTTTTTATTGCCCTCGGTGAGCCCCATTGGTGGGTAACCGTCTTCAAAAATAAGCTCGGCTTGGCTGCCATTTAAGCTTTTAGTCACTATTTGTTGCATCACTTTTTTAGCGCCCTCTACCTGCTTTGGCGAAAGCGCACGTAAATCACCCGCCACATGCACGGTTTGTGCAATTACATTACTTTTACCATATGCCGTGGCTGACGAGTTAGCACTGTCGTACTGTGCATCAGTGCCGCCTACAATAAGCCCAGGGTTAAAGGTTAAATTAGGTTGCGTGGCAAGTTGCACTCTAAAGTTATTTAAAATACGCGACGCCTCGTAAATAGCGCCATAGCCCACATTGTCACTAAATATTTGCGACGAATGTGCAGCATTGGCCGTTACATTTAGCGTCCAGCCGGTATAGCCACGGCGCGCCGCCATAGCGGTTTTAATATTGTTATCACCGTTCTCAAAACCAAGCGCTACGTCAGCCCAAGTTGCGCCATCAACAATAGCTTGCTTAGATAAGCTAAGTGGGCGACCGCTGCTTTCCTCATCGCCGGTAAGCAGTACTTTTATGCTTACGTTTTCAAGCAAATTAAGGGCTTGTAAGCTTTTAAGCGCGGTAATTATTATAGTGTTGCCGCCTTTCATATCGGCTACCCCTGGGCCGCTCGCGGTGTGTTCATCAATTTGTTTATAGGTCGTAAAGTTATCGTGTTTGGCAAACACCGTATCAAGATGGCCGATCATCAGTATTTTTATTGCATCGGGGTTTTTACTCACATGAGTTGCTAACACATGCCCTGCACGATTAAACGCGCTGCCATCTAACCACTCAACCTTAAAACCAATCGCTTTTAATTGCTCGCTTGCCAGCGCGCCTACCTTTTTTACGCCTTCAATATTCAGTGAGCCGCTATTAATGTTTACCGCTTGTTTTATTTCTTTAAGCGCTTGAGGAATATTTTGCTCAACCTGCTTTACTATTTCACGCTCATTTTTATTAAGCGCCGCGTGGCTTGTAAGCGGTAGGGTACTCGCAAGGGTAAATATAAGTGCTTGGCTAAATTTTAAAAGTGACATAACAGCCTAATAATTGAAAAATAGTTCAGCTAATATGAAATAAAAATACTGAGGTTTCAATAGGCATGGTTTATGACTTTTATAAAAAATAATGAGTTACAAGGTTAAGGGTTAATGGATGTATGCGTTATAAAATTAAAGAAATTAAATATGACACCCACTTTAACAGATTAAATAAAGTGGGTGTCATATTAATTATAAGGACTTGATTAAATTTGCTAGAAACTAAAAGACTTTTACTTCGCCCATTAACTAGTAACGATATTAAACCTTTATCGCTAATTTTATCTGATCCTGAGGTTATGTTGTATTCTTTAAATGGCGTTATGGATGAAATCGCAACATCAAATTTTGTCCAATGGTGTCAAAAAAGCTATGAAGAATATGACTTCGGGCCTTGGGCAATAATTGATAAAAATAATAACAAGTTGCTTGGTTTTTCAGGCCTTAATAAAGAAACATATAATGATAAGCTAGTCGTTAATTTAGGATATAGACTTGGCAGAGAGCATTGGAATAAAGGCTATGCCACTGAAGCTGTTTGTGCAGTTCTAGAATATGCTTTCACTAACTTAAATATTCCAGAAATAATTGCGATTGTGGAGCCTGAAAATACGGGATCAATTAGTGTTGTCGAGAAGCTTGGGTTTGGTGTGTTTGAGCTGGGCCAATATCACAAAAAGGCAGTTAAACAGTACACCTTAACCATAAAACAGTGGCGATGCTTTAGTAACTCATTGGATCAGACGCTTTACTATTGCAGCGCTTATGGTGTCAGGTAGGCAGCCGTCATATCCTAATGGAGAGTACGTTGTAGTGAGTGATCCATAATAAAACCCATTAACCTATTAACCACTTATAGTGTTCACTTTGATAGGCTAAGCTTCAGGCTTTTGTTTGTATAAAAGCAAAATATTACATGGCAGTGCCTAAACAACTGGCATACTTGCCACCTTTAATTTTTACAGGGAAGTTCAATGAACTTAAATCAAATTACATTACCCGTTACAGATATGGAAATTTCGACTAAATTTTATCGCGACTTAGGTTTTACTCAAATTGTAAATACCCCGCATTATGCTCGCTTTGAATGCCCGGATGGGGATTCAACTTTCTCATTGTCTTTAGATCGAGGTGAGTTTGATTGTGGCACGGTAATATATTTTGAACATGAACAATTAGATGAACTGGTTGAGGCTTTAAAAGTTAAAGGTTTTGTGTTTATACAAGAACCTACAGACCAGAGTTATTTATGGCGAGAGGCCGTACTGCATGATCCGTCAGGTCATAAAATTAAGCTATATTGGGCGGGTGTTAATAGAGTTAATCCACCTTGGCGTGTAGAAGTAAGCAGCTAATCTGATCTTTAATTATGCAGTGTTCAACTTTACGCTATTAAAATCTAACCTAAAAATACAAATAACCGTCAGGTTTAACACCATTGACATTAAATAAATCTCGCGCACGTTGTTACGCTGGTTTGCTTCTATTGCAAACAATACCGCGTCGGCTACATCTTGCGGGTCGGGTTTGTCAGGTTTAGCTTCATCAACAAATGGGGGTTTACCATACCTGGCGCTATGATGGTACAGCGGCCATTCCACTCGCTCATTTCCTCAGCTAAGTTTTGGGCACTTAAACAAAATATAAGCAAACTAGACACCTATTTTAATTTCCTCCTGCATTTAGGTAAGGCGAAGCTAACTAATTGTATACATTTGAATATTTTTTGGTCATAGTAAGTTTTTGTAATATTTAAATATTTTTGTTTTGTAATACGGCAAATGTCGTAGACTAGATTTTAACAGTTCAAGGAGTAGTGTATGGAATGGTTTTTATTAATTTGCTTTTTTGTTTGCGTAACATCTTTGTATTTTAGTTATGGGTCTAGGCATTATAATCCCGAAAAAGTGTTGGTAGACATGGGGGAGCAAGTGTTCATTTCTCACCTCCCCGTTGCTAGATTTAATAAAAAGTACGGGAAAACTATTCCTAAGTCTTCGGTTACTAAAATCCAGTTAGCTGGTAATTATGTTAGTTTTTTCAATGCGAGTGATAATGCTGTTGATATTTGGACACCAAGCGATCGTTTAGCGAAGCCCATTTTTGAGTATGCAAGAGAGATTTTTAAAGATGCAGACGTTGTTGTTATAAACTGCTAACAATCATATTAATTTTGAGCTAGTTCATATTAAGCTGCGCACAAGGATAATAGCACGTGCACATTGCAGCCGGCTCGAATTTTAGATCGTATGTCTGTACGCCTCACTTAGATAATATACTAATAAACTAGACAGCCATCTTAAATTTTCATTCTATCCAGCAGCTGGGCTAGTTAATATAGAGTGCCTTTGTTTTAGCCCGTATGTCTGTGCGCTTTATTTAGAAATTTGCTACCACGACAAAGTAATGCACAGCATCCTGTACATGTAATAATTTTCCAGCTAAACTTGTCCTATATAATGTACAAGTGAGGTGCGAAATGAGAATAGTCTCTTTTACCGAAGCCCGAAATAGTCTAAAAACCGTTTTGGATAATGTAATTAATGATGCAGATACGACAGTAATAACTCGTCGTGACACTGAAGATGCGGTTGTAATGTCATTAGATTACTACAACAGCCTTATGGAAACTGTTCATTTACTTCGCTCTCCAGCGAACGCTGAACATTTAAACCGTTCAATTGCGCAGTATAAAGCGGGCAAAACGACTCCACGAGAACTTATTGATGAGTAACAGGTTATTATCATGGACTGATGAAGCTTGGAATAGTTACGTCTACTGGCAGACTCAAGATAAGAAAACCTTGAAACGTATAAATAAGCTAATTGTCGATGTTAAGCGTTCTCCATTTGATGGGATTGGAAAACCGGAACCCCTTAAAGAAAATCTTTCAGGCTTTTGGTCTCGCAGAATAGATGATACAAATCGTTTGGTATATGCCGTGGATGATACAGCAATTACAGTTATCTCGTGCCGTTACCATTACTAAATAAACAAGATAAATAAACACGCAAATAAACAAGACACCCATCTTAAATTCTTCATTCTATCCAGCCAGTATTTAGAATTAGCAACCATCAGGTTTAATGTCATTGGCATTAAACCTGACAGCTCAAACTCAACCAATCAACGTTAGTTAGTTGGCATTAAATAAATCTCGCGTACGTTGTTGCGCTGGTTTGCTTCTATGGCAAACAGTACGGCATCGGCTACATCTTGCGGGTCGAGTTTGTCGGGCTTAGCTTCATCAAAAAATGGGGTGTTTACCATGCCAGGGGCTATGGTTGTGCAGCGGCCATTCCACTCGCTCATTTCCTCAGCTAAGTTTTGGCCAAACCCGTAAGCAAACCATTTAGTTGCACCATAAATAGAGCCTTTAATTGGCTTACGGCCAGCAGCTGAGCTGGTTAATATAAAATGACCTTTGTTTTGGCGTAAATGGGGCAAGGTTGCTTTTGCGGTCCAAAGTAGGGCTTTAATGTTTATGTCTATCATGGTTGACCATTCATCGGGGTCGCCTTTTTCGGTGCCTGCGGTTGAAACGCCCATACCTGCATTGGCAAATGCGGCATCTAGTCGGCCAAATTTTTCGAGCCCTTTTGTTACTACATTTTCAAGCTCGGTAAAGTCGGTGGCATCTGCAGGTACACTCAGTGCGTTATCTTCACCTAATGACTCAACTAGTTTAGCTAATTTATCTTCACTTCTGGCGGTAAGAATGACTTTGTGACCGTTATTAACCAATGTTTTGGCCGTTGCTTCACCAATGCCACTTGAGGCACCTGTAATGAGGACTACTTTTTCTTTCGCCATGATTATTTCTCCTATGTTTACATATTCAAAATGATAAGAACGCTTTATCTAATACGTGCTGTTCACTGTAACAGTACTGGGTTAACAGGGGTTGAATGAAGAGGCTGTTTATATTTTTAGGTTGAATTTTCAGCGCTCACTATTAGGGGGCTTTAGGCATAAAGTTGCTTAATTTAAAAATGGTGACACTTTTTAATTAGCTGATTTTTAATCGTTTTTACCTAGTGTGGTATATAAAAGATCACCTAGCGACTTATATACATACTAGGTTAAATTAACTCGGTTGCTTCAATAATAGCGTCAATAACGCACTTTATACGTTTGGGTCGGCTGCTTATTTGAGGGTATAAAATATATACATCTTTTGTCTCTATTTGGTAGCTATTAAACAAACTGACTAGAGTCCCTTTTTCTAGCTCTTTTTGCACCATATAACGAGGTAAACGCGCTATACCTTTATGTGCTAGGCACGCTTTTTTTAACACCTCGTTGTCTGATGACATTAATTTACCTTGTAACTGAATATTTATAGCTAATTGCTCTTTATAAAATGTCCATTCTCTCCAATGCGAGAGTACTAAGCATGGAAAGTCTATTAACTGCTCAGGTGTAACAGGGGAGTTATTTAGTGCAATAAACTCGGGTGAAGCACAGCATACGTATTTTACTTGGCCTATTTTTTTGGCAATCATATCTTCAGGTGGGGCGTTACATATTCTGACTGCAAAATCGTAATCATCAGCAATTAGGTTGTGAGTAGGGTTTCCGGTGTCAAGACAAATAGAAAGGCCGTTATGCTTATTCATAACGTCAGATAAAATAGGCCATAAGCTATATTGAGCAAGCCCTACGGGCGCTGTACATTTTACTTCACCTGCTATTGAGTCTTCGTTGTTATTTAACAACGTTTGAGTATCGGACCAAAACCGGGTTAATTTACTCGATTGTTCAAAAAGAACTTCTCCAGCAGATGTTAGTCGCATAGTGCGCGTATTTCTCACTAATAGTTGTTTTTCTAGCTGGGCTTCTAGTTGCTTTATTTGTTTTGATAAATACCCCTTCGAAACGCCTAAACTAAGCGCTGCTTTTGAGTAACTACCTTGCTTAACTACTTCAGCAAATAGGCGTACATCATCTAATTTCATAATAGTGCTTATGTGGTTTATATAAAAACATTATCAGTTATTGTTTTTATATGTAAACAGTGATTTTGTTTTTAGGCGGTTGTTCTCGTTTTTAAATACTCGACAATAGTGCCACTTTTACTCAACAGAGATCATTAATGGTACTTAAAAATATAATATTAAATAAAGCGTATGCTTTTACTTTTTTTGTTTCGTTGCTATTTTTAAACGGATGCAATACCGTGCAACCGCAAGATAAATTGCATACTTATGAACCCCAACCGTATGTAGAGTTAACTCATCCTCAGTGGAGTAAAAATGCCACTATTTATGAGGTTAACATTCGTCAGTATACGCCCGAAGGTACTTTTAACGCGTTTGCCTCGCACTTACCTCGATTAAAAGACTTAGGCGTAGATATACTGTGGTTAATGCCAATTCAACCCATAGGTGAAAAAAATCGCAAAGGTGAACGAGGCAGTTACTACGCTGTAAAGGATTACCAAGCCGTTAACCCAGAGTTTGGCACTATGGATGAGTTTAAGTCGCTAGTTGAGCAAGCACATGAACTTGGCATGTACGTCATACTTGATTGGGTGGCTAATCATTCTGCGTGGGATAACCCCCTCACAATAAGCAACCCCGAGTGGTACACAAAAGATCACAACGGAAGTTTTCAGCCTACCCCATGGTGGGATTGGACCGATATTATTGATTTTGATTACGAAAACCCACAGCTGCGCAAATACATGACTGACTCATTAATTTATTGGGTTAAAGAAGCAAACATTGATGGTTATCGTGCAGACGTGGCTGGGTTTATTCCTACCAACTTTTGGGACACTGTTCGCTTTGAGCTCGATAAAATAAAACCTGTTTTTATGCTTGCAGAATGGGATGCAAGAGATTTACATAAAAAAGCGTTTGATATGACCTATGCATGGGAGCTTCACGATACATTAGTAGATGTAAATAAAGGGAATGGCGATGCATCAACAGTGTATTCTCACTTTGCGCATGCGTTAAGTGCTTGGCCTGATAATGCTATTAAAATGAACTTTGTTGATAACCACGATAAAAATTCGTGGGAGGAGTCTATGTTTGCGCGCCATGGCAAATACTTAAATGCGGGTATTGTATTAACAGTAACAGCAGAGGGAATGCCACTTATTTACAGTGGCCAAGAAGCTGGGTTGGACAGGCCACTGGCATTTTTTGAAAAAGATGAGATCACTTGGAAGGCGCACCCGGTGGGTGATTTATACAAACAATTATTTAAACTAAAGCATAAAAATCAGGCGCTTTGGAACGGTAATTGGGGTGGTAAAATGATTCCTGTGCCTAATAACAACAGTAAGGCTATTTTTTCTTTTGCTCGCCAAAAAGCTGAAGACAAAGTATTTGTAGTCATTAATTTTTCAGATAAAGCGCAAAGTGTCTCTTTTAATGAAACAATTCAATTAGGTGAATACACCGAATATTTTTCAAATAAGGCCACAGTTATAAATGCAGACACTCAGCTATCTGTACCTGCTTATGGCTATAAGGTATTTGTAAAATAAGCGTGCAGTTTTAAAAATTTTTTTATAACTGACGCCACCCGTTTTCCACTTTAAATAGCCATACTACGACCGCAATTGCGCATGGTTAGAGTTTGGCTATTCGCTATTTTAAAATCAAAGTTGAGGGATCTTCTATGAGTGCAGATGTTGCATCGGCATCTAATCAGTTAAACAAAGCGGCTATTTTATTAGTGTTAGCACTAGGTACATTTATTTTAGGATTATCAGAGTTTTCAATGATGCCTATGCTGCCGCTGATCAGTGAAACGTTTGGCTCAACCCCTTCGCAAAGTGGCTATGCTATTAGCGCCTATGCGATTGGCGTTGTAGTTGGCGCACCGGTATTAATGCTTACAACGGCCAACATGCGAAAACGCAAAGCTTTGCTGATTTTTTTAAGCTTAATGTGTATTGCTAATGGTTTGAGTGCATTAGCAACCTCACTAGAGCAGCTTGTTGTTTTTCGTTTTTTAAGTGGCTTACCTCACGGCGCCTATTTTGGTGCTGCTATTTTGCTTGCCTCCGATATCGCTCCTTCGGGTAAACGGGCAAGCTTTATGTCAAAAGTATTTATGGGCTTGACCATTGCAACCATTGTTGGCGTGCCTATTATTACCTTGGTGGGGCAAAACCTAAGCTGGCGGTATTGCTTAGGGGGCGCTGCCGTTTTAGCGTTTATTGCGTTTATATTTGTATACAAAGTAGTGCCAAATATTGATAACGCAAAACCATCTAACTTACTTAACGAGTTTGGCGTACTAAAAAATAAACTGGTGTGGTCTATTTTAGGGATTGTTATTATTGGCTTTGGTGGCGTTTTTTGTATTTATACATACATTGCCGACACAATTTTAGATGTAACTAAAACAGCCCCTTACACTATTTTTATCGCCATGGTGATGTTTGGTATTGGCTGTACGTTAGGTAATTACCTATTAGGTAAAGCGGCTGATAAATCTGCCATTAAAACCACCGGCCTTGCACTGGTGTGCACCATTGTATTTGCCATTGCCTACGTTAGCGCAAGTTACAATATTTGGTTGCTGTATACGGTTATATTTTTAATTGGTTGCAGTGTGGGTTTGGCAACACTTATTCAATCTTTATTAATGGATGTCGCCCCAGAGGGCCATGCAATGATAGGTGCATTAGTACAATGCGCATTTAACACCGCAAATGCTATTGGCCCTTGGGTTGGCGGGGCTGTCATCGCACAAGGTGCAGCACCTAATCAAACGGGTTATGTTGCAGCTGCGTTGTTTTTAGGCGGCTTGGTAATGTGGTTTTTAAGCTACTTGCAATTAAACCGGCAGCAAGCAACAGTACAAACGTGTTGAATATACGCTGGTATTGACGAACTTATCGTACTGTTTAACGGTAAAGCGCGTGGCTGATGTTAAAAAAGGTGCTTAAATATGTATTAGCATAAGCCAAATAAAAATAGCGAGCTTCGGCTCGCTATTTTTGCATTAGTTTTACTGACGAGGTATTAACCTTCTAATTGAAAGTCGTACACTGAACCTAAATTAAGCAGTTGGGTTAGTTCATCCAGTGCTTGGTAGCTTTCTGTAAGTAGGGCTGAATCGGCAAAGTCGCTTGCGCCTAGCTTATCGCGGTAGTTACGCTTTGCCCAGTCACAAAGCTGAGTGTATTTAGTATCGGTTAAAATAACCTCAGGGTTTACTGCGCTTAGCTCTTGTTGGTTAAGGGCTACACGTAAACGTAAGCAGGCAGGGCCGCCTCCATTTTGCATACTTTGGCGCAAGTCAAAAAACTGCACTTGGTTTACTGGGTTATCCGCTAAAATCATTTCTTCAATGTAGGCGTTTACAGCGCTATTACGTTGGCACTCTTGTGGCGCGACTAATAGCATTGAGCCATCTTCTAGGCTTACTAATTGGCTATTAAATAAGTAACTGCTTACTGCATCGCTAATGCTTACTTTATCGGTAGGTACTTCAATTATGTATAGCTGTTTGCTGCCGGTGTAGGCATCGCGAATTTCTTGCAGGGCATCTTGTTGGTTTAAAAATGCTTGCTGGTGGCAAAGCAGTACGTTTGCGTTACCTACTGCAATTACATCGTTATGAAACACGCCTTGATCTATAACATCTGGCTTTTGCTGCAGTAAAATTTGGCTCGATTCTTTTAAATTATGTAATCGGCAAATGGCTTCTGAGGCTTCTAGTGTTTGCCTTGCAGGAAACTTAGCCGGTTTTGGTAGTTGGCTGTTAAAGGCACTTGCACCAAATACAAACATTTCTAGGCCTTGCTCGCCGTGGCTGTCGCAAAGTCGGGTATGGTTAGCCGCGCCTTCGTCGCCAAAAAAGCCCTGATCGGGTAAATGCGTGTGGTGTGCAAAATAGCTATCGTTATTAAACATGGCTTTTAGTAAGCGGGTAGTTGTAGCAGGCTCGAGTGAGCGGTGAAACTTATTGTTTAAATTAGCTGAGGTAAAATGCACTTTGCCATCGAGGGTATCTGGCGAAGGTGAAACAGTAGCTGCATTGGCGGTCCACATTGCAGAGGCCGAATAACACGCGCGCAATAAAATTGGGTCTGCTTTAAATGCTTTATGAATAACTTGCGAGTCGTTGCCGGTAAAACCTAAGCGACGTAGTACGTTTAAATCGGGGCGTGCGTGGGGCGCAAACACACCTTGTGTTAGGCCTTTGTCGTGCATGGCTTTCATTTTTTCAAGGCCCTGTAACACTGCTTCTTGAGGGTTTGAAAAACTTGCCGCATTATTTAACGAGGCAACGTTACCATACGATAAACCCGCATAGTTGTGAGTAGGGCCAACTAAGCCATCAAAATTTACTTCTAAGGCGTGCATACACGTTCCAATCATATTGTTTTTAGTTACTTAACAATACAACGCAATGGCCGCGCTTGCAAAGCCTATAAATACGAAATTTATCGGCTGTAAACTCGCTCTTTGTCGCACGTGGTATGGGTATTACTCGGATCGTTTACCTGCCATACGCTAATGTCTAAACGCCATAGAAGGTAAAGGGTGTGGTATAGGTTAGCCATGGTATTTTCCTTGAAAGTTTCACTGAACACATTTTTACTTTGAAAGAATTATGCCAACTGTTAATTGAATATTTTATGAATACAAATCAGGTATTTATTAAAACACTAAAAATAACATTTGAGCGCTTAGCACCATGCTGGGGCTAAAAGGCTTAAAAGTTGCACCAAAAAGCCACGCAGCGGGTGCGTGGCGTATGGTTTATACGCTGTATTTAGCGCCCTACTTTACCCTTTACTAGCGGGTCGAACGACAGCACACTAAATTTCCCTTGGCTGGCATTTTTACCGTCATTTAATACTGGCGAGCGATGTAGCTCATCTACGGTAAAATATATTTTATGATCGGCGCCATAACTAAAGCCATCTGGCCAGCTTAAGCGCTCGTCTTTAAATAATACCTGGTATTTACCACTTGGTTTTACTACGCCAATTGCGCCGTTGGTTATGTCGGTAACATACACATTGCCGCCGCCATCAACAATAATACCATCTGAAATGGGTTTAGTGCCGTAACGCGTTACTTTACTCTCAAGGGTGCTTGCACTCAGGCTTTTATTGTTAATATCGCTGGTGGCAATACGGTAAACCGACGTGCCAGACATAGAGCCAAAGTAAAGCCACTGTTCGCTTGGGTCGAGTGTGATTGGGTTTACGCCTAAACGAGCTGGTTGGCCGCCTAGTTTCATGGTGCGCCCTTCAATGACCATATCGATGTTTTCGGCTGTGGTGTATGGGCTATTTTGTAATACTCTGCGCGCCTCACCTGTTTTTAAATTTACGGTAATAATAGCGGCTTGGCTGCCTTGTGCGGTATCGGCGATGTATACAACACCGTGTTTATTATCGATGACTAAATCGTTTAAAAACGAGGTGTCGGTAATGGTGGGTTTAGCTAAGTAAATTATTTTATGCAGCTGCTCTTTATTGGTATCCCATCCTACTAAACGCCCAGCATGATCAGGGCCTGATGTATCAAGCATCCATAACACGCCATCGGCTGATACATTTATGCCAAGTACATCGTAAAAGCCTTTGCCGTTTTTATACGCGTATGCCCATTCTTCATTAGGGTAGGGCTTGGTGGTGCCATCACTTAATAGCTCCATAATTTTTTGTTTTTGGCCGTAAAAACCATGCACCGATAAAAACTTACGACCCGATGGCGTAATAGCAATGTTACCCGGTGGGTGCTGAGCGTCGAATGTGGCGACTGTGTTTAAATTGGTGTTAGTATTTTGGGTATTAGCAAATGTGCTGCTGGTTAAAAACACGGTGCTGCAGGCTGCTGCTAAAAGTATTTTTTTAATTTGATTCATGCTTCAAAGCCTTCTAAAACAAGTTTACCGCGTGATGTGTGCGATTCTAAAATTTGGTGCGCTTTATATAAATTAGCGGCGTTTATTGGGCCTAAATTTTGCCCAAGCGTGGTTTTAAGTATACCTGAATCTATAAGCTCACTAATTTCATTAAGTAAGTTGTGCTGCGCTGTTATATCAGCTGTAGTAAATAGCGAGCGGGTAAACATAAACTCCCAATGCACCGATATACACTTACGCTTAAATTTTAAAATATCGAACGATGCAGGGTCGTCTATTAGCGCAAATTTACCTTGAGGTTTAATACACTCCACTATTTGGTCTTGGTATTGGTCGGTATGGGTTAAGCCAATAACGTAATCAAACTCAGCTAAACCCAGTTCTTTGCGCTGCTCGTTTAAGTTTTTAGAATGATCGAGTACATGATCGACGCCTAACTTTTTAAGCCAGGTTACGCTTTGCTCGCGTGATGCAGTACCTACTACGTTTAGCCCAGTAAGCTGTTTGGCAAGCTGTATTAAAATAGAGCCAACGCCACCAGCGGCGCCAATAACTAAAATAGATTGCTGAGTATTTTTCTTATTTTTAGGCACTTGCAGGCGATCAAACAGCATTTCGTAGGCGGTAATACTAGTTAGTGGCAGCGCTGCGGCTTGTGCGTCGGTTAATGTTTTAGGCGCACGCCCTACAATACGCTCGTCAACTAATTGAAATTGCGCATTACTGCCTTGGCGCGATAAATCGCCGGCGTAAAATACGCGATCCCCCACATTAAATAACGAAACCGACTCGCCAACGGCTTTTACTATGCCTACGCCGTCCCAACCTAATACCTTGTAGCCTTGCTCTGGCGCTACATTGGCACGTATTTTTGTATCTACAGGATTTACCGAAATAGCATTTACTTCAATAAGTAAGTCGTGCCCGGTGGCGGTTGGGGTATCAAGTTCAATAGCTTGTATAGAGCTTGCTGTAAGCGTTTTAGTGTTTTTTGTGTAGCCAAATGCTTTCATGCGCGTTCCTGATGATTTTAAGTACTTTTTAATATGTAAATACTATAGCTCAGTTGAAAAATAGAAAAAGACATGAAAAACTAAAGCACTTTCAAATTTTTATTGAAAATATGCGATCATTTAACGATATTCAAACTTTTATAGATGTAGCTAGTTGCGCCAGTATTTCTGAAGCCGCAAGGCAAAACGCACAAACTCCAGCGGCGGTAAGTGCGGCTATTAAGCGCCTAGAAAAAGACTTAGGGAACGTATTGTTTATTCGCTCTACCCGCAGTTTACGCTTAAGTGTGGCAGGGGAGCAGTTTTTAAGTTACGCCAAAGACTCCCTTTCGCTTATTCAACAAGGGGTAGCTGCAGTACAAACTGCAGTAGGTGAAGTAACAGGGACGCTACAGGTATCGGCCCCGTGCGATTTAGGGCGTAATAAACTAAGCGAATGGCTTAATGAGTTTTTAGCGCAATACCCGCATGTAAAACTTAAATTGCACTTAAGTGACGAAGTAAGCGACATTTATAGCCAATCGATAGATATTGCATTGCGCTTTGGCGTACCAAAAGATTCACAGTTAATTGCAGCGCCACTTTTTTTAAATAATGCGCGTATTTTAGTGGCCTCTCCTGAGTACGTAGCAAAAACTGGATTGCTTACACATCCCCTTAACTTAACGCAGCACACTACCATTACGTTTATGCGCTTTGGCGAAGTGTTTAAAGAGTGGCGATTTTATAAAAATGGCGCGGTGCAAAAAGTGCAGCTAAATTGCCAACACATAGTAAACGATGGCGAAATGGTTAGGCGCTGGGCACTAGAGGGCAAAGGCATTGCGTATAAGTCGTACTTGGATGTCATTGACGATTTAGCAAGTGGGGAGCTCGTTCATTTATGCCCAGAGTGGCAAAGCGATCCGCTACCGCTTTATATGATGTACGCCGATCGACGCCAAATGACCCCAGTGATCACCGCATTTAGGGCGTTTATTCAACAAAAAATAATCGCGTTAGTTGGCTAATTCATCGTCGCTTTTAGTATTTAAATCGTTTACCACTAAATCAAGCAGCTGCATAAGCTGTTTGGCTTGTGTGGGATCTACACTTTCAAATTTACATAATATATTTTTTGGAATATCAGCGGCTTCGTTTTTAAGGGCTTGCCCACGATGGGTAAGCTGAATTAGGCGCTTACGCTTATCGTGTTCGTCTTTAATAACAGCCAGCAGAGATTTTTCGGTCATTTTTTTGAGTATTTGGGTCATAGCGCCGCCGTCAATAGCGGTTTTATCTATTAGCTGCGCGATGGTTATTTCGTCTTGCTCCCACAGCGCCATCATTACTACATACTGCGGATACGTTAAGTTAAGTGCAGCCAAAGGCTCACGGTAAGCGCGGGCAATACTATTTGATGCCATATATAACCTATGACACAGCTGATTTTTTAATTTTAATTGCTCAAACGACATACCTAACTCCTAAATACCTTAAATTCAAAAAACATTTTAATTTGCATGCAAAGTATTTGCAATCTCTAATTACTTGACCTATTATTTTGCATGCAAACTAAATTAATTGATAAACTTTGGAGTTCACTATGAATGTATTACAAAACGTTGCCTACACAGCAAAAGCAACTGCAACCGGTGGCCGTGAAGGTGTAGCTAAATCTGACGATGGCCGTTTAGATGTAAACCTATCAACCCCAAAAGGGCTAGGTGGCGACGACGGACAAGGCACTAACCCAGAGCAGTTATTTGCAGCAGGTTACGCAGCGTGTTTTATTGGCGCACTAAAATTTGTAGCAGGTAGCGAAAAAATTGATTTACCAAGTGACACGCATATTAACTCTGAAGTATCTATTGGCGCGATTGAAGGCGGTTTTGGCATTGCAGTTAAATTAGCAGTATCGCTCGGTGATATGGATAAAGCAGCAGCGCAAGAGCTTGTAAATAAAGCACACCAAGTATGCCCATACTCAAACGCTACACGCGGCAACATTGAAGTAGAGCTTTCGGTTATTTAATTAACTGATTACTTAGCATTGTAATAGCCCAGTGGTTTGCCACTGGGCTTTTTTGTGTGCTGAAATTTAGCAAAGTTCATATTAATTAAACCCTTCTAAAAAATATACGAAAAATCGTATATTCAATATTTCATATATTCTCATTTTGTTTTATTGTATGCACACTAACTAAACGAGGATGCTATGGAACAACTCAACCCACTTCAATTTTACAAATGCTTAGCCGACGATACGCGCTTAAAAGCCATGTTATTAATTAGCCATGAGCAAGAGCTATGTGTGTGTGAGCTTGTTGCCGCGCTTGAGCTTAGCCAACCTAAAGTGTCGCGCCATTTAGCGCAGCTTAGGCAATGTGGCTTATTAAGCGACCGCAAGCAAAATCAATGGGTTTACTACAGCATTAACAAAGCCTTGCCTGAGTGGGCTATTAGCGTACTAACACAAACCCGAAACGAAAATTCTGCGTTTTTTAGCGATGATTTAAATCGACTCAATGCTATGGGGAATCGCCCAGAGCGTGCAGCAAGCTGCTGTTAATTAAGCAAATTGATATAACTTTACTAAAGGTATTTATTATGACAATTAAAGTAGGTATTAACGGCTTTGGCCGCATGGGACGTTTAACACTGCGCGCAGCATTAGAATGGCCAGAAGTAGAATTTATTAAAGTAAACGATGTTGCAGGCGATGCTAAAACACATGCTCATTTATTAGAGTTTGACTCAGTGCATGGGCGCTTAGCACACAGCGTTACAGCAAACGAAAATAGCTTTAGTGTGGGCAAACACACTATTGCCGTTACCAATAACAAAACCATTAGTGATACCGATTGGTCTGATTGCGATGTAGTAATAGAAGCCAGCGGTAAAATGAAAACCACTGAGCTGTTAAAGCAATATTTAGCACAAGGTGTTAAGCGCGTTGTAGTAACCGCACCAGTAAAAGAAGACGGCATTTTAAATGTGGTTATGGGGGTTAACGATAATTTATATAACCCAGATGAGCACAAAATTGTGACTGCGGCGTCGTGTACGACTAACTGTTTAGCACCCATTGTAAAAGTACTACAAGAAAAAGTAGGCATTAAACACGGCTCAATGACCACTATTCACGATATTACCAATACCCAAACGATTATTGATGCGCCACATAAAGACTTACGCCGCGCCCGTTCGTGCGGGACAAGTTTAATACCTACTACAACCGGTAGTGCAACAGCTATTACACATATATTCCCTGAGTTAAAAGGTAAGTTAAATGGCCATGCCGTGCGCGTACCTTTAACTAACGCATCCATTACCGACTGTGTATTTGAGCTTGGGCGTGGTGTAACTGCCGCTGAGGTTAACGAATGGTTTGCTCAAGCATCTAAAAACGAGCTTGCAGGTGTATTAGGTTACGAAGAAAAACCGCTGGTATCGATAGATTACAAAACCGATCCACGCAGTAGCATTATTGATGCGCTTTCTACCATGGTTATAAATAATACCCAGCTTAAATTATACGCTTGGTACGATAACGAATGGGGCTACGCTAATCGTACCGCCGAGCTTATGCTTAAAGTTGCTAAAAGCAACTTGGTTTAACCATTTAAAAGGTTTTAAGGGCGTAAACCATGTTTGAGCAACTCGCTAATTTACCTACAGCAATAAAACAGTATTTAATTATAACCGGTAATTACTGGGCATTTACCTTAACCGATGGCGCACTGCGTATGCTGGTGGTGCTGCATTTTCATCAGTTAGGGTATGGTGCACTGGCCATTGCCATGCTTTTTTTGTTTTACGAAATTTTTGGTGTGATCACCAATTTAGTGGGTGGTTGGCTTGGGGCTCATTTAGGCCTTAATAAAACCATGAACTTTGGCTTGGCGCTGCAAATAATAGCCCTTGCCATGTTATGCGCGCCAAGTGAGTGGCTCACAGTGGCTTATGTTATGGCAGCACAAGCGCTTAGTGGCATAGCCAAAGATTTAAATAAAATGAGCGCCAAAAGCGCCATTAAACACTTAGTGCCCGAGGGAGAAAGCGGACAAGGCCAGCTTTATAAATGGGTGGCTATTTTAACAGGCTCAAAAAATGCGTTAAAAGGGGTCGGCTTCTTTTTAGGTGGTTTACTCCTTACGGTATTGGGTTTTGTAGGTGCTTTGAAGGCGCTTATTTTACTACTTACTATTGCGTGGATTATTAGCGTTGTATTTTTAAAAGGCGACATGGGCAAGGCTAAAAATAAGCCCAAGTCTAAAGAGCTTTTTTCTAAATCTCGTGCAATAAACTTATTAAGCGCAGCGCGATTATGTTTGTTTGCCGCGCGTGATGTGTGGTTTGTAGTGGCTTTACCTATTTATTTAGCCCAGCAGTTTAATTGGAACTTTTGGTGGGTTAGTGGCTTTATGGCGCTTTGGGTTATTGGTTATGGCGGCGTGCAATCGCAAGCGCCGCGTATTACCGGCACCAGTAACTCAAGTGTTGATACCGTTAAACATGCCTATTTATGGGTGTTGCTGCTAAGTGGTGTAACAGCACTATTAGCACTTTTTATGCAACTTGAGGTGGCCGTTCATGCCACGCTGATTATAGGTTTGCTTATTTTTGGCGGTGTATTTGCTGTTAACTCCTCAGTGCATAGTTACTTAATTGTCAGCTTTGCTAAAAGCGATGGTGTATCGCTTGATGTTGGCTTTTATTATATGGCCAATGCAATGGGGCGTTTACTAGGCACGGTGCTTTCAGGGTGGGTATTTCAGGTTTATGGTTTTGTAGCGTGTTTATGGGTAAGTGTAATTTTGCTTATTTTGGCCTCTATAGCCACGGCCTTTTTAATCAAAAATAAAAGCTAAACGTTTGTATTAGTTTTTTATTAGTGTAACGATTTTAATAGCTTCATTTTTAAGATCTACTAAACTGTACCCGTAGTTTTAATTAAAGGGTAATTTAAGTGCAAGAAATCTCGTTAGCAAAAAAGTTATTGTGGATAACCGTAGGTAGTACATTTTTAACAGTGCTAGTTCTCTCTGGCGTATTGTGGTGGCAAATGTCATCAAACAGTGAAGCGCTCGCAAAAGAATCTGAAAATTATATAGTGGCTGAGGTTGAGCAAAAGCTTAATGCAAATGCGGCTGCTTACGGTGAAAAAATAGCTGGGTTTATAAATGAAGCTTACCGAGTACCTAATTCTTTAGCTGCATTGCTTGGTGATGCGGCTAAAACTCAAACGCTAAATCGTGATACTGTGGTGAGCATTAATCGCTCTATTTTAGAGAAAAATCAATTTTTATCGTCTATTTATTCGCAGTTTGAAGCTAACGCATTTGATGGGCAAGACGCGCAATTTACGCAAGGTTTTAAACACTCTGTTAATGGCGATGGCACGTTAGAGGTGTATATAACGCGCGACCAAAACGGCAATATTGAGCAACAAAAAGTAGCTAATGCCGCTGATAAATATTTAACATCGTTAAACGAGTTTGGTATTCGCGAGGCCCACTGGTACTTGTGTGCAAAAGATACACTTAAGCCTTGTATTATGGAACCGTACCTTTACGAAATCCCCTCTGGCGATTCTGTTATGCTTACTTCATTAACAGTGCCAATTATTAAATCAGGCCGCTTTATTGGTTTAGCGGGTGTTGATTTAACACTACCAACTTTTCAGGGCCTTACAGAGCAGCTTTCTAGTGAGTTATATAATGGTAAAGCCAAGGTTACATTGTTAAGTGATATGGGATTAATAGTAGGCAGCAGTCATTATAAATCTAAATTAGGCCGTCCGTTTAAAGAAGCTGTTAGCAGCAATACTTACAGCGAACTTGCTAATACTAAAGGCCAGAACACGTTAATAAAAACAGCGGATGAATACTTGGTTAATTACCCTATAAATATTAAACTTGCTAACACTCATTGGAGCTTACTTATTGAAGTGCCAAGTAATTTAGCACTAGAGGGGCCTAATGCGTTAGCTAAAAATATGAGCGACTCGGCAAACCAGTTAGGTTTAGTTATTTTAATAACGGGCGGTGTGATAGCTGTAATTGCCTTTATTATTATGAAAATAGTAGTAGGTAGCGTGGTTGCACCGCTTGAGCAAATCCAACAACGTGTTGATAACCTTGCCAGCTCAGAAGGTGACTTAACGCATACACTGCATGTTGACACCCACGCAGAGCTAATAGCGCTTGCCGGTGGTTTTAATGCCTTTTTAGCTAAACTGCGAGGCTTAATTGCAGAGCTTAAAGATGTTTCAGCACAAACTAAGCAGCAAGGCGAAATAGCACAGCATATTGCTATTGATACAAAACATAACGTGCAATCGCAATTTCAAGAAATTGAAAGCGTAGTAACGGCCATGAACGAAATGAGCGCCACCGCACTTGAAGTTGCCAGAGCCTCTGAGCAATCTGCTCAACAAGCGGATGAAATAAATGGTTTAGTGGTAAGTAGTGAGTCGAGCTTATCATCGGCTATGAGCCAAGTTAAAACCATGTCTGAAGAAATAAAAGAAGCCAACCAAGCGGTTGAAAAAGTGGCGTCGCGTAGTAAAGATATTACGCAAATTTTAGATGTGATCAGAACCATTTCAGAGCAAACAAACTTACTTGCACTTAATGCCGCCATTGAAGCTGCGCGAGCTGGCGAACATGGTCGAGGCTTTGCAGTGGTTGCCGATGAAGTGCGTGCACTTGCTTCTAAAACACGTTCATCTACCGATGATATTAGCCAACTGATTGATAGCTTATTGTTAGAAGTAGGTAACGCATCAACCGTTATTGAAAATGGTGTTATACGTGCTGAAAGTGCAGTAAACGAAACCTCAGTAGCGTTTGATGCGCTGCATAGTGTTGTAGTAAAAGTGGATGAAATTACAAATCAAATTACCCACATTGCCACCGCAGCGGAGGAGCAAAGCCTAGTAACAGAAGAAATAAACCGTAACCTTACGCTTATTTCTGATGCCGCATCGCAGCTTGCTGACTTATCTACCCAAGCGGGCGATAGTAATGAAGCGCTTAATGCATTGGTAGCGCAACAAGATAGCGAGCTAAATAAACTTAAAACATAAGTGAAGTTTGTTCTCAAAAATAAAAAAGCGGCTAATTCGTGCGAATTAGCCGCTTTTTTAGTTGAGACTTTAACTGTGAGTAATGCGAAAAGTTATAGCTTTTTGATCAAGGTAAACATTTGGTCGATCATCGGCTGCGCTAATTGATCAACGCCCGGGCGGTTAAAATAGCCACGTAGCCCAGTAAACTGCACCTGAAAAAACTGCGCATATTCAAGTGCCGTAAGTTTACTGCTCAGCTCATTATTTTTAATAGCTTGAGCAAACAAGCTGGTTAGGTAGGCTTCAAACTTTGCCGATAAGTCTAAACTCAGCTCATATAATGAGGCATCTTTTTCTGCAAATTCACTGTTTGCTTTTACCAGCATACAAATAGCACTTGGGCTACAGTCTTTGGTTTTGACAATTACGTTTTCAACAAACGCACGCAAACCACCTAAAACAGAATCAGAACTTGCTAAAAACCCATCAATTTGGCTTTTCATTTGTACTGTGTAGTCTTTTAAAGACTCGCTGTATAGGCCTTCTTTAGAGCCAAACGCCGCATATATACTACCAGGGCGCATGTTAATGGCCTCTTGTAAATCGCGGGTTGAGGTGGCGTTAAACCCCTTTTCCCAAAACAATTGGCTTGCAACGCGAATTACATTATCGCGCTCAAATTTAACTTTGTTAGCCATTTTAATCTCAACTATTTTGAACGTATGCTCAATTTTAACTTGAACAGTCGCTCAAAATCAAATAGTATGTGTCTCGAAGTTACTCAAACACATTAATTTATTGGAGCAGAACATGGCAGAATTTACGTTATATACCCAAGACAACGCACCTGAAGAATCAAAATCGCTTATGGCTGATTCAGTAGCCGCATTTGGCATGCTGCCTAACCTTCACGCAGTAATGGCAGAGGCGCCTACGTTACTTAAAGGCTACCAAGTACTGCATGAGCTATTTCAAAAAACGTCGTTTAACGCAGAAGAGTTAACTGTGGTATGGCAAACAATTAACGTTGAGCACGAGTGTCATTACTGTGTACCAGCGCACAGCGCAATTGCCGCTTCAATGAAAGTTGACCAAGATATTGTAGATGCACTAGTAAACAAAACACCACTAGCAGATGCAAAACTTGAAACTTTGCGTGAGACTACACTTGCAATGACGCGTGATCGCGGCGTAATTAGCGATGAGCAAATTGAGAAATTTTTTGCAGCAGGTTACGGTAAACAGCAACTACTAGAAATTATTGTTGGTTTATCGCAAAAAGTAATGAGCAACTACACTAACCACCTTGCTGATACACCCGTTGATGAACCATTTAAAAAGTTTGCTAAATAATAGCGGCTTTATAAATGACAAAGGCAGCCTGAGCTGCCTTTTTGTGTTTTAAATACAACGTTATTTAAATTTAACGGCTTTAGTGCTGCGTGTGTATGTACGTTGCTCAGGTTTAGTCCATTCACCCTTTTTTAAATAAGACGTTGAAACAACAAACGCATCGTTTTTTAGCTCGCTTATCGAGCGTACTTTAGTAATGCCTTCTTTACTCCCTGTTACCTCTTCATACGCGACAAATTGGGTAGGGCTAAGCACTTTCATGGTGCCTTTTGTGTAAAAACCTGCGGTAGTGAAATAGTAAAACACCAACGACTCTTTCTTACTGTCGTAAAAAATCATCGACTCACCACCATATTCACCTTCATTAATAGAGTGCTTGGTATGTATCGCTTTACCATTTAATGCTCGCTCCCATCGACCAACATCTTGTACTGGTTTGGCTCCCTCAGGCACTTTAAAATCGGCCTGCCAAGTACCTAAATAAGGTTTAAATACAGCGAGTTCTTTATCAAGGTTACTTGGGGTATCAGCGGCGTAACTATTAAAGACGTATAAGCATAATACTAAAAATAGGGCTTTAAAGTATGTCATAATTTGGCTCTTATTATTTTGGTTTAACTCTTTTTAGTATAGGCGATCATGAATTGATAAAGAAAACATTAATCATCTTCTCACTGCTTTTTTTGGCTGTGATTTGGCTCGCGTATCTATCACAATATTTGCCAGTTTATGTAAGTGCGTTAAGCCTAATCACATTTATAATGTACGCTTGGGATAAACGACAAGCAAAGCAATCAACGCATAAAAAAGTAAACCGCACCCCAGAGCGCACGCTACATATACTGGCGCTACTTGGCGGTTGGCCCGGTGCACTCATTGCACAGCAATGGCTTAGGCATAAATCGCAAAAGCGACGTTTTATAGTGGTGTTATGGCTATGTATTTTTGGGAATGTGAGTGTAATAGGGGGTATTATATTGTTTGAAAAAAATGCGAGAGTTATGCCTTTAAATTAATGCGTATTTAAAGGCATAAATACATTTACATGGCGTTTAGTTTGCAGCTTCAGTTTTTGCTACTTCATCTAGATTAACTGTAAGTATGGTTTTTTTATCAACCACGACCCACTTACGATAAGTTTGGTAGCCAGGCTTGCTTACTTCAATATCGTATTCACCTTCTTTTAGTTCAATCGCGTCTTGGTATACCGGTTTGATATTCATAATACGCACGCGCGCGTCATTAGGGTTAGTAATTACGGTAAGTGAGATTGGAGCAACCACCTCGGCTACTTCAGCTTGAACATCGGCAACATTGTCTTCAACTTTTTGTTCAGTTTCATTCATATTTGAAGTGTTTGCACAGCCACTTAAAATGAGTAATGCTGCTAGTGCGGTTATTTTTTTCATTGGTACTCCATAAATCATTATAGTAATTAAAATTGCGAAATATCATGGAGGAGTACAAGCGTTAGCTTAACTCGTCATCCTTGACTTTCGTCGGTAAAACTAAGTGTTCATCAACTTTTAAAGTGTATTGTAAAAGCAAAGCCACAATCGCTTTGCTTTATAGTTAATAAGTTACAATAAAACATTATCAAGTGATTGAGTAATGGCTTCACTTCGCTCTACTAGTTGCTCGGCAGTACGATACATCTTTCTCTTCATTAAGGTATTCGCCATTGTAATGTATCGTTTAGATAACTCCTGTTTTAAAGAAACCAAAAGCGAAAAGTCTGATGGTAAATCCACTGACTCCACGTTAATTTGCTCTTCAAATTCTAATAGTTCTTTGTATTGCTCAACGCTTTCAAGTTTTTCTGTGTAGCGATCAAAGCGTGGCTGGTAAAATACAATAGCATCCGCTGTTGGAAATTGAGCTTGTAGGCCTTTATTGATTCTTTCTTGATACGAGCTAAGAGCGTCGATTGCCGCCTCTCTTTTGAGCAGTTCAGCAAATTGCAGCTCTTGTTTTTGCGTATCAGTAAAGATAGCTTTCCCTACGTTTAATAACGATTTTTGTTCAATAACGTTGTCTTCTTCTATAGCTTTTTCGAGCGCTAGCTTGTAATTATCAAAGTGAATTTGCGAAGGTTGATAGACGTAGGTGTCATCAACCTGTTTTAAATCAATAATTAGCTGAGGAATACTATTATTATCAACTTCGTTATAACGAGATTGTTCTAAAAGTAGATTAATTCGTGATGTAATATCAAAAATTATAGATTGCCTTTCTCTTAAAATACTCTCAAGCTGTACAGAGAGCTTTTCCGAGTCAGGGTAGTATTCAAGTGCTTGCGTGTAAACATCTATAGTTTCGTCGAAGTTCTTAAACTTGCCACCACTATTGTTTATCTGATTAGCCATACCATCGAAACTTTGCAAAACACTCTCTTGATTTACACGCAATAACCCTTGTTTTAGAACGTCGTATTGAGGCGGTATTTCAGAAAGTTTATCGAGTATGCTGGGGCCATTCCATGACATCCATGTTTTTACTTGTTGGTTTATAGCTTGAGCATTGTCTAACTTAGCTTCGAGCTGTTTTACAGTGTTGTTATTAGATAAGTAATATTGTCCTGCCAATACTGAGGCAATTACCAAGCTTGCGACTAATGCGACAGCCGGTTTGTAATTTTGCTTTAATTTAGCTAAAACGGGGTTGAGCGAGCTTAATCTATCAGACGCGTTTAATGCAATTGCTTTGTTTAAGCTACCCCATAACCATAACGGACAGTTACTAGGGCGTTTTGCTGAGGTATCTTTTGCTAGTTTATCAGCTGCTACACGATTAAATGGGTGTTTGCTGCTTAACAGTTCAAGCGCTATACATGCGTAAGAAAACACATCATCTTTAACTGAAGCCTCAGCTCCTTTAAGTTGCTCTGGGCTTGCATAGGTGGGAGTGTAACCACCTACAACAGCAGCATTTTGCTCGTTTTGAACAGCATAAGCATCTTCAATGGTTTTATGTTTTGCAATACCAAAATCAAGCACTTTTAAGTTGCCGTTAGAATCAAAAATAATATTTGATGGCTTTAAATCATTGTGGATGACACCGCGTGCATGCGCGTAAATCAGGGCATTAGCTAATTGTTCTAAAATCACCTTCGCTTTTTTAAACACCATACCTGTGGGTTTGTTTCTTTTTATTATTTGCTCAAGTGTTTCGCCTTCAACAAGCTCCATCGTTACATAATGAAGATCGCCATCTGAACCTGCAGAATACACTTTAACAATATTGGGATGGGCTAACTGTTGTGTTTTAGTGGTTTCATCTTTCAGGAGAGTGATGGCCTCTTCTGAGTGTGAAAACTCCTCGAGTAACACCTTTATTGCAACAAATACTTCAGGGCGACTTGGGCTTTCTAAAAATAAATCCCTTGCACGATAGATATAACACATACCGCCCTGGCCAATTAATTCTTCAACCAAGTAACGAGCTGATATTTTTTTACCAATTAGGTTGAGTTTATTTTTAGCCTGTGGCTTTTTGAGATTTGAATCAAGCGACGCTATCTGAGTTTTATCGTTAGAGTTATTGATACCGCTCATTATAAATCCTTTTATTGTGTATATATAAATAATTGCAAAGGTGAATTTTTATCGTTTTTATCAATTCTCCCTTTGATAACTGCAGTATTTTTACAAAAAAAGATTACTTTAGCAATCTTTCTGGCGTAGAAGTTTCATACAAAATCGGTTACGTCGTCTGTTTAAACTCACTTAAAACTTATTTTTATTTTTAAACTTAAAAAATAACTTCCTTAAAACAGCTGCAAAAGGCGTTAAAGGTACATTCAGCGATAATCATTCACTTTAATTTTCATGAGATAAAGTTTGCGAAAGTGTGCTGAAAAAGGAACATTCAAACAGGAGTTTAATTATTGGATTTCATATTTTTAGGTTTATTAAATTTATCATTGTCTTCAAATTTAAATATCTGTGTATATTTTTATATATTAATTTCAATGTTGACAATAGTTTCGCTTCTACTTTATCCTACTGAAAATGTAGATTTATGGGACTAACTTATCAAATGGAACTGATACTAAATATAACTAGTTATCATAGACTCTCGCCTGAAATTGAAGCTTCTAAAACAACTAAACACTCCCTTATTTTCGGCCGGTCCGAAACGTGCGATTGGCATTTGCCCGATCCTGAAAAAATAATCTCTAGCCGACACGGCCGTATCGAAAAAGAAGGCGATTCGTTTTATTTATACGATACCTCCACTAACGGAACGTTTGTTAATTTTGGCGTGTCTGCGCTTGGTCAAGGTAATAAACACCGTTTAGCCCACAGTGATGTGATTACTGTGGGGGATTTTCAAATTGAAGTCGAGTTAGCTGATTCTCAATCTACGACAGCATACACAGAAGCCCGCTCAAATACGGATGACTTTGCACTAAGAAATAGTGCTCCAGCACCCGAAATAGATAATTTTTCTTCAAGTGATTTATTTTTAAATGAATCTATTTTAGATGAGTCAATGCCTTCTGTTTCAATGAAAGAAGAAAGCATGGCACAGCCTGATAATCAAATTCCTGAAAATTGGGATGAATTATCACATCTAATGAACCCTGATGTGTCAGTCTCACCGCAAAACCATTTTGATGATATTGCAGTGGCAGAGCAACCCGTTAACGTTGAGCCTCAAAAAACACCAGAACCCGTTAAGCAGCCAGTAAAACAATCGCAAACACAGGCTAGTACCGCAAGCGCTAATTCCGCCTTATCTGAGGCGTTTTTAAAAGGTTTAGGTGTTAAAGCTGAGCTTCAAAATGCTCTCAATACACCTGAGTTGTGGTTCGAAATGGGTCAAAGCTTAAATTTATTATTAAACGAGTTAATGGAGTCATTAAGACAACGAGCTTTGGTAAAAAATCAATTACGCTTGAATCAAACCATGTTTCAAACTAAACAAAATAACCCGATTAAGTTTTCTGCAGATATTGATGATGTTATTCAGAATTTATTCATCAGAAATAGTGCAAGCTTCCTGTCGTCTCGTGAATCGATTAAAGAAAGCTTTACTGATACTCGAAGACATGAACATGCTTTATTAGCAGGAGCTGATGGTGTACTTAAAGGGATTTTAGAGCAGGTTTCTCCTCAGCAGATATCCCAGCAAGTAAACGAAAACTCGAATGTATTAAAAATTATTCCAGGCCAGTCAGAAGCAAAATGTTGGAAGATATACCAAAGCCTTCATGAAGAGTTAGCACAGGACGTAAATGCCAAAGGTGCCATGGCGTTATCTGACGATTTTTTAAAGGCTTATAATGATAAAACTCAAGAAACGTTTTAGGAAGGAAAGTAAATAATGACTAAATTTAAGCTCTTTTTTATGAGCATTAGCCTACTCTTTTTGACGGTTGGGTGTACCACCGTTAACAAAATAGTTCCGCCTTCAACTGATTTAATTATTAATGTTTCTAAAGATGTAAATCCCGACACATCAGAGAGACCGTCGCCAGTTGTTATGAAAATATTTGAACTAAGTTCAAGAACTATTTTTGATACTCAGGATTTTTTTAGTTTATACGAAACACCTGAAAAACTATTAGGCCCAGATTTACTTAAAAAAGATGAGCTAGAACTACAACCAAACTCAGTACAAAAATACAAAATGAGCCTTAATAGAAATACCCGCTACGTGGGTGTTGTTGTGGCTTATAGAGATATCGACCAAGCAAGGTGGAGAGCAGTTATTGAGGTTGACCCTACTGGCTATGACGATATAAATGTAAATGTTGAAGCAATTGCAACATACATGAGAGAGCGATAAAAAGGATTTGTAAAATGGGTGACAACACTCGTGTTGCGTGGACTGAAGGGATGTTCTTAAGGCCGCAACATTTTCAACAATCAGATAAGCATTTTTCTAATTTAATAAACCAATTATGTAAGGGCAATTTATCTGATCCGTGGGGCATACTTGATATAAGTATAGACACACAGTTATTGGGCTCAGGGCAGTTAGCTCTTGAGTCTTTAAGTGCCATTACGCCAGACTTGCTCCCAATTGAAATGCCACAGTCTACTCCTTTACCTGAGCCATTAGTGGTTAATAAAGATGTGTACGATGAAGTGGTATACCTTGCCATCCCGGCAATCAAAAATAGTGGTATTAATATTTCAGCATTGGATGAGAATATTGTTACGCGCTATAAGCTAAATGACTTAACTGTAAGTGATGACTCACTAGGAACTCAATCCCAAGAGATTATTCAGGTTGCTAAAGTTTATAGCAAACTTATGCTATCTTCTGATGACAGTGCTGGTTATATTTTGCTGCCTGTTGCGCGCATTATTGAAGTAAGTAGCGAAGGCAGCATTAAACTTGATACTAAATATATACCTCCCTCTTTAAAAGTGGGTCAATGTAAGCCATTGCTTGGTTTAGTAAGAGAAATAGGCTCTATGATAAAGCAGCGTGCAGAGAGTATATCTGTGCGTTTATGCCAAGGCTATGCAGGAAGCACTTCGGTTGCCGACTTCATCATGCTGCAAACCCTTAATAAATACGATGCTGTTTTTGACAATCTACTTAGCGTGAATAACATCCACCCAAATGTATTTTATACTCGTCTTATCGAGCTGGCGGGTGAGTTATCGACTTTTAGCACTGCAAATAAACGAGTACCAAAGTTGCCTAAGTACGATCATAATAATTTGGCTAAAGTCTTTGCTGAAGTAGTCAATTTCTTATATCAATCTTTAAGCCATGTCATTGAACAAACTGCGACAGAAATTAAACTAGAACAAAGTAAGTTTGGTATTTCGTTTGGGGCACTAAAAGATAAGTCTATACTCAATTCGGCACAATTTGTTTTAGCAATTAAAGCAAGTGTACCGCACGAAGAGCTGCGAAAAATACTGCCCTCACAAATTAAGATCGGTAGTGTCGAAACTATACGCGACTTAGTTAATAACCAAATTCCTGGTATTACCATTAGCAACTTACCAACGGCACCGCGTCAAATCCCATACCATGCAGGTTTTCATTACTTTGAGTTAAACAAGCAGGGTGAACATTGGGAAAAACTTCGTTCAAGTGGTGGTATCGCTATCCACTTATCGGGTAATTACCCTGAACTACAAATAAGCCTTTGGGCAATTAGAACTTAACTTTTAAAGGAAGAGTTTCAATGGATGAAACCATTATAAAACCTCGCCCTGGTAGACTAGGGCGTGACACTTCAAACACTCCTAATGTTGATAACGATACTGATAAAACAGTGATGTCTATTGAGCCCGCTGCCAGCAGTATTACTAATACGTCTAAAGTTTCAATTTTTAAAAACCCACTTTTAGAAGCGGCAACAGATTGTTTTTCAATTGTAATTTCTATTAGCCAAGCTAAAGAGATGACAAATATTGCTGCTTTAAAGCATCGCTGTGTTGAGGCTGTGAAGCGCTTTGAAGTTGAAGTGCGCAACCAGGGGCTTTCTAAAGATGTAATCACTAACTCGCGTTATTGCTTGTGCGCGATTTTAGATGAATCAGTTTTAAATTCTAAATGGAGCTCAATGGAGTGGGCTGATGAGAGTTTACTATCGACGTTCCATAAAGAAACGTTTGGCGGTGAATACTTTTACACCCTGCTTGATAACGCACTGGCTCAACCTGAACAACACAAACAATTTATTGAGCTGCAGTACCATTGCTTGAACTTAGGCTTTAAAGGTAAATACAGATTAGACAACGGTGGCGATACTAAAATAGAAGAATATCGTTCTCAAATGTATCACCTTTTAAATCAATTAGATGGTCCATTGAACAATAAACTTTCACCTAATTGGAAGCAGCGTGTTGCCGCTGGCGTAGAGCTTAGAAATCAAGTTCCGCTTTGGGTGATTTTTTCAGTGTTGGGTTTAGTGCTGTTAATGGTTTACTTATTTATCAACATGAAACTAAACGACGGCGTTGCTTCACTTAACGACAAGCTAGCTGTGATTCATCCTATAGCGCAAAACGAAAGTATAGATAAAAAAGATAAACAACTATTAGTACTTGAGCAGTTACTGCAAACAGAAATTCAGATGGGGATAGTTACAGTAAAGAAAAACCTAGACCGCATACGAATTTCAATAAACAGCGAAAGCTTATTTAATCAGGGCGACGCAAAATTACTACCGTCAATTCAGCCCATTTTAGAAAAGCTAGCACTTAGTTTGGAAGGAACAAAAGGACGTATTTTAATTACTGGGCATACCGATGATACGCCTATTCGGACTGATAAATACCCATCAAATTGGCACCTTTCTTTAGCCCGTGCAACGCAAGTTGCTAATTCTATGGCTAAAAGTACAAACCTAAGTGGCCGTCTATGGCCTGAAGGTAAAGGTGCTGCAGAGCCTATCGCCAGCAATTCAGATTCAGCTTCTCGGTCACTAAACCGACGAATTGAAATCGATTTATTATTTTAATGAGGCTGACATGAGTTTTTCACACAAAATAAAAAAAATTACTTACGTACTCACTTCTAAAACAGCCATGTTAATTATCGGCTTTTTGGCGTTATCTTTATTAATTTGGTTCGGCGGCCCGCTTATTGCGGTTGCTGACTTTATTCCTTTAGAGAGTGTAGCGGCACGGCTGTTAACAATTTTGTTTGTTATTTTAGTGTTTGCTATCACCAAAATTTATAGCTTAACGCAACAAAGCAAACGCGATGAGAAAATGGCCGATGAGCTAATCGAAAGCGATGAGTCGAACAGTAACGAGGTGAATGAAGAGATCACCACGTTAAAAAACCGCATGAATGAGGCCATCAACTTACTTAAAGATGTAAAGTTATTTAAGGGTAAAAATATATATCAATTACCTTGGTATATTATGATTGGCCCGCCTGGGGCCGGTAAAACAACGGTTATTAATAACTCAGGCTTAGACTATCCGTTAAAAGATAAGCTAGGTGTTGATTTAGTGCACGGTGTAGGTGGTACACGAAACTGTGATTGGTGGTTCACTAATAAAGCCGTACTTATTGATACCGCAGGACGATACACAACACAAAGTAGCCACGCAAAGCATGACTCGCGCGCCTGGGAAGGTTTTTTAGGGCTTTTACGCAAGTACCGCCCGCTGCGCCCCATTAATGGTGTAATGATCAGCATGGGTATTTCTGAGCTCATGAGTCAAACTAAAACAGAGCGTAATCTGCATGCCCGCGCAATTAAACAGCGCTTACAAGAGTTACAAAATCAGTTGGGTATGACTTTTCCGGTGTACGTCATTCTTTCTAAAGTTGATTTAATTGAAGGTTTTAGAGAGTTTTTTGGCGAGCTTACAGAAGAAGAATGCGAGCAAGTTTGGGGGGTTACTTTTGAGTTAGACCTAGATAAAGACACTCAAGTTGAAGCGTTTAATAAAGAGTTTCACGCGTTAATTTCAAAACTGACAGAAATGCTTAATCGTAGGTTGATTAACGAGCGTAATGAAGAAATACGAGCCAAAATTTTTGAATTTCCGAGACAACTTCGTGTGCTGCAAGGTGTAGGCGATGCGTTTTTAAAAGAAATTTTTACCCCTAACGCCTATGAAGAACTCCCTATGTTTAGGGGCGTGTATTTGACCAGTGCCACTCAAGAAGGGAAGCCAGCTAGCTTTTTAAATGATGTAAACTCAGCAGATTCTAGCTATATAAATCAATCGAAAAGCTTCTTTATTAAAAACGTTTTAGAAGGTGTGATTTTCCCTGAGCAAAACCTAGCAAGTACTAACAAACATCACGATAAGCAGAACAAATGGCTGAGAGTAGGTAGTATTTCTTTAGCTAGTATTGCGGTAATTGGTTTTTCTATTTCGTGGTACTTTAGCTTTGCATGGAATAATAATTTAATGGCTGCTACAGATGAAGCCATTGAAACTTATCAGGAGCTAGATGGAGCCTCGTTTGATAGAAGTAACTTATTAGTATTAAACGACAGGCTCAATGCGCTAAGAAATTTACCAGCTAACAATCCTGCGTTAGTTGATGACGATGAATCTCAGTCGATAGGTTTTAATAAGCTTAATGAAATTAAACAGTCATCTACACAAGCCTATAACAGGTCTCTACAAACGTATTTAGAACCTTATATAGCCAATACGTTAATTAAAGAAATGGAAGCGCATCCAGAGCACCTTAGCTATTTATACGAGACGCTAAAGTGCTATTTAATGCTATTCCAACCTGAGTACTTTGAAAGTGAAGATATTTCGGCTTGGTTTAATGCATACCTTGAAAGAAACCTACCAGGTGATAAAAATGCGCTGACTCGTGGCCAGTTGATGAACCACATTGCTGCCTTATTAGAGCTTGGTGTTAGTCAAACAAAAATAGATAATCAAGCAGTGCGTATAGCTAGAGCTGAGTTAACTAAGTTACCAATAGCCGAAAGAGCATACCAACGCCTACAAGCTGATTTTCTTGATAGCAGCATTCCGCCGTTTAGGTTAACAGACATTATTAGTTTTGAAAGTGCGCAAAAATTCACGTTCAGAAACAATGGCGAGCTGACTCGAAGTATTCCTGGTTTATATACCTTTAACGGTTTTCACGGCATTTTTAATGTTGAGAAAAGTAAAATGCTTGGCAATTTGATGGCAAGCAGCTGGGTATATGGCGAGGAGGCATCGGGCACTTATGATATTTCTAAAGAAGAAATTGAAAAGAAATTAGAGCAACGTTATTTTCAAGATTATATCTTCTTTTGGCAGTCATTTATCGACGATCTAAGCCTAAATCAGTACAGCTCACCTGCTGAGGGTGTCAATATTACAGATGTACTAGCAGGTTCAGAAGCACCGATTAAAAACATTATTATGGCTGTGCAAAAAAATGTGCAATTAACCAAACTGCCGGTGTCAGAGAACCAAAAAGCAGCGGGTAAAGTTGCCGCTAATGCTGCTGAAATTGCAATGCAAACTAAAGCCAATAGAATTAAACGTTTTTTACCTGACGAAGCCCCTAAGTTTGATATCAAGCTGCCTGGTTATCAGGTTGAGGAAGCGTTTGAAGATGTTATAAATATTGATACTCAGCAATTAGATAACATTCAG
This sequence comes from Pseudoalteromonas sp. S3785, assembly GCF_005887365.1. Lineage (NCBI taxonomy): Bacteria > Pseudomonadati > Pseudomonadota > Gammaproteobacteria > Alteromonadales > Pseudoalteromonadaceae > Pseudoalteromonas > Pseudoalteromonas sp. S3785. The sequence continues at coordinate 63,427 of NZ_PNCT01000023.1, forward strand.
AAAAATCTCAGAGAGCTTAATGTATATCTAACTAAGCTAGATAGAGGCGATCAGTTAAAGTCATCGATAAAAGATCAAATCAGTGGAAAAAGTAAACCAAGTTTCATTCGCCAACTTGAGTTCCAAAGCCGTGATCTACCTTACCCATTTAATAGTTGGTTATTAGATATAAGCAGAGATACCAGTAATATCACTAAAAATAGCGCTAACAGACACTTAAATGAGATTTGGAAAAGCCAGGTTTTACGTGAGTACAACGCAGCTATTGTGGGCCGATACCCATTCTCTCCTTATGCACAAAAAGAAGTGAATATGAAAGACTTTACACGTTTCTTTGGACCAGATGGCACCATTGATAGCTTCTTCACTAACTATGTAGCGCCTAGTGTGGATATGAGTTCGAGTCCGTGGAAGTTTGAAAAAGACATTGGCATAAGCGCTGATACTCTAGCCATGTTTGAACTAGCCCATCAAATTCAAACTGTGTTCTTCGATGGTGGAAGTGCAACTCCTAGAATTGAGTTTGGCTTACGTCCGCTATCGCTGGATAAAACTACATCGAGCTTAATGATTGAAATTGATGGTCAATCAATGATTTACCGCCATGGTCCCTTAAGAGTTACAAACTTTGTTTGGCCAGGCGCAAGTGGACAAAGTAAAACGCGAGTTGTATTCACGCCGCCTAATGGAGGGCGTTCTGTAAATACAACTTACCAAGGTGAATGGTCGCTTTATCGCATGTTGGATGAGTTGAGCGCTAAAAGAGCAAAAACACGTGAGGATTTAGAGTTACATTTTTCTCTCATGGGTAACAACGCAAAAGTTGAGCTATTGCCAAAATCAATTAGACATCCATTTTGGAATAAAAGTGTAGAGAAGTTTTCATGTCCGACCCGATTATAAATATAGGCTACCTTGGCAAAGTCCCTAGCTTAGGGGACTTTGTTCAAGACAGCGTTTCGAAAGAATTTTCAGAGCACTGGGAGCAATGGCTGCAAGCAGCTATTGCTGTAAGCAAAGAACAGTTGGGTGACAATTGGCAGGATAACTACCTAACAGGCCCTGTATGGCATTTTGCATTATCGCCAAATATTGTCGGTGATAAAGGTGTAATGGGAACTCTGTTACCGAGCATGGATGCAGTAGGGCGTCATTATCCATTTACGGTAGCCAGTACATTAGAAGTTGCGCCAATAGAAGTATTAAATTCGGGCGTATTCTCCTTAGAGTATGAAGACACTGTACTTAAAGTGCTAGATAGCTCTGTTGACCTTTTCATGTGGAGAAAAGAGGTTGCTAAATCGATAAGAACGCTTTCAGAGCCTAAAAAGCAGCTTAGTATTTCTCTCTCTAGTGACAAAAATAAAGAGGGTGAAGCATTTGAGTTCTCAGGTGATGAGCTATCAAGTGATGTTTTAAAAGACGCCCTTCATGCACTTTTATATAAAAAGCATGGTGACTATAGTGTTTGGTGGACTCACGGTTCATGCAATATAAAGCCTATGATGCTCGTTACTTCAGGACTACCGCCTGTTAACCAAGTTGCAGCTATGTTAGATGGCCGATGGAAGCATTGGGAATGGAATTACACACAGGTAAAAAATAGTGATTAGCAATTTAAGTACAAGTTACGCAATAACTCATCGCGGTGCTGTTAGGCAATTAAATGAAGACTCTCATGTCGAAATTAACAGCCATAACTTATGGGTAGTAGCCGATGGAATGGGCGGACATGAAGCGGGTGAAGTTGCAAGCCAGCTTGTTGTTGACGTGATTAGAGCAAAAGTAGAAGAGAAGACATTAGCTACGCTTAGCGTTTCGTATATTGTTTCAGCTATTGAAGATGCAAATCGTCAATTAAATGAATACAGTGCTCAGTACTTAGGAAGCAAAACAGCGGGCAGTACAGTAACTGCTTTATTTATAAAAGATAATCAATATTACGTTTTATGGGTAGGCGACAGCAGAGCATACATGCTACGAAATGGTCAATTACAGCAAATATCGCGGGACCATAGCCAAGTGAACGATCTTATCGATGAAGGCGTAATTTCAGTTGAGGAAGCAAAAACGCACCCGCTTTCGAATGTGATTACACGCGCTGTGGGCGTTACAGACGAAGTTAAAGTAGATGTAGTACAAGGTGAAGTAAATACTAATGATATTTTCTTACTTTGTTCAGATGGGTTAACAGGTGAATTGTCTGATGAAGAAATATGTTTGTCATTAGAACCTAATAGTATTATAGATTCAGGTATGGCGCTTATGCATTCTTCTTTAGTAAGAGGTGCACGTGATAATGTTACCTGTATTATAATAAAATACGGTCATGAAAATTTTAGTAGCAAATCGGAAACATACAAAATTCAAGATGAAGCTACAATACCACTTTTTACTAAATAATTATTTTTTAATAATGATATAAATTTAGGTGTTAATTAATTTATAATGCAGGTTCATTGTTTATATAATTGCAATTCTTATGATTTGAACGCAATTGTAACTGGGCTTGTATTTTAATATAAAGAATGTAATATGAAATCCGCTCCGCTTTATTGGAGTTTTATGGATAATTATTAGGACGACGGAATGTTTGTATTTGAAGAGTATATTTCCCCTATTTCTGAAACTGAAATCGCAGGCTTAGACCCGCGCTCGGATGTTTCTCCTACGTCGACTTATTACGCCTTAAAAGATTTAAGAAACCAACTTCGTGCCGCAGAAAGAAACGCGCTAGTAGACGAGGAGGGTATTTCATCACTTGCTCGCGACTGGTTACCTTTACTAGAACAATGCAGCAACGCGCTAAAAACAGAAAGCAAAGATATTGAGTATTTAGCGTGGTTTATTGAAGCTCTTTGTCGAATTCATGGTTTTAAAGGACTTGCTTTTGGCTTTAAAGTGGCCAGCCACTTATTAGATAATTATTTCGACGCGCTATATCCCTCCCTTGATGCAGACGATGAAATTTCGGACAAAGTATCAGCGCTTGGCGGATTAAATGGTTCTGCAGGTGAGGGGACTCTGATTATCCCCATTAAGAGCATACTTTTAACTGACAGTGTTAGCTTAGACCCTTTTACATTTTGGGAGTATCAGCAAGGTTATGATATTTCGAGGCTAAATGATGAGAAAAGAGAGAAAAAGCTAGCACAGGGCGCGGTCGATTTTGAATTAATCGAAAAAAGTGCTGCAGAGACAAGTACAGAATTTTTTGTAACGTTAAAACAAGATATTGAAGAGGCGATTACTGAGTTTGCCAAGCTTAGCGATGTGATGGATAAAGTGACGGGGCAGCCGCAACCTACCTCAAATATTAAACAAGCGCTTGAGGTAAGTTTGGCGGCCGTTAATCATATTGCTGCAGACAAACTTGTTGCAGCAGAACAGGCGTTAATATCAGAGCAAACGCAAGAGCAACTCACTCAAAACGATGAAGAGCAAAATGCAGTTGAGGCGCCTAAAAAGGACATTAGCCAAGCAATTGATTCACGTGAGAATGCAATAAATAAGCTTAAAGAAATAGCGGCGTTTTTTAGAAAAACCGAACCGCATTCTCCAATGTCATACACGATAGAACAAGTGATTCGATGGAGCGAATTATCGCTGCCTGAATTATTAAATGAATTAATAACAGATAGTGATGCTAGGACCGGGTACTTTAAGTTGTCTGGCATTAAGATCAGCGAAACTGAAACATAAGTAAAAGGAGTTCTCTATGAGTATCCATGATAAATTAAAACGAGTACGTAAGCCTCGCGTTCACATCACTTATGATGTTGAAACTGAAGGAACTGCGGTAAAAAAAGAATTACCATTTGTTGTTGGTGTAATGGGTGATTTTTCAGGTGATAACACTGAAGCACTAAAGCCGTTAAAAGATAGACGCTTTATTCAAATTGATCGTGAAAACTTTAATGATGTTTTAAAACGCATGAGCCCTTCGTTAAAACTCGTTGTAGAAAATACACTGAGTGATGATGACTCTCAATTTGAGGTTAACCTTAGCTTTAAATCAATCGATGACTTTGAGCCAGCTGCGGTTGTTAATCAGGTTGAACCATTGCGTAAGCTAATGGAAACACGTAATAAATTACGCGATCTAATGACCAAGATTGACCGCTCAGAAGAGCTAGAAAATGTTTTAGAAGAAGTATTAAGTAATACTTCAAGCCTTGATTCTATTGCTAAGGAACTTAAGCTAGAGGAGACTGAAAAATGAGTGCAGAGCAACTAAGTACTGAATTAGAGTCAACAGCTGAGGCAAGCTCATCGTTACTAGAGCAAGCAATTGGCGCCACTAAGCAAACTGATGCAAGTCGTGCAGAAGAGCTACTTAAAACGTTAACTGAAGAGGCATTAAAAGGCACAGTTCAATGGAATAAAAACATGACTGTGACGTTTAATGAAGCAATTCAATTAATCGATCAGAAAATATCAAAGCAGCTTAGTGTTGTTATGCACAGCGACGAGTTTCAAAAGTTAGAAGGTTCTTGGCGTGGGTTACACCACCTTGTAATGAACTCTGAAACAAGCTCAACGCTTAAAATTCGTGTTTTAAACATGAAGAAAAAAGAACTACATAAAGATTTAAGCAAAGCTGTTGAATTTGATCAAAGCCAAACATTTAAAAAGATTTACGAGTCTGAATTTGGTACACCAGGTGGCGAACCTTATGGCACCATTGTGGGTGACTTTGAATTTACTAACCACCCAGAAGATGTTGAAACGTTAAGCTTAATGTCGAATGTGGCAGCGGCTGGCTTCTGTCCATTTATTGCAGCTTCTTCTCCGTCTTTATTTGGCTTTGATAACTGGGAAGAATTAACTAAGCCTCGTGACCTAGAAAAAGTGTTTGAATCATTAGAGTACACAAAATGGCGCTCGTTCAGAGACAGCGATGATTCGCGTTTTGTATCGCTAACTATGCCTCGTTTCTTATCACGTTTACCTTACGGTGCTGCTTCTAAACCTGTAGAAGAGTTTAACTTTGAAGAGTTTGAAGTTGAACCAAAAGCAGGCCGTTCAGTAAGTACTGATAATAGCGACTACTGCTGGAGTAATGCTGCTTACGCAATGGCTACTAATATGACCAAAGCGTTTTCACAATACGGCTTTTGTACTGCAATACGTGGTGCTGAAGGCGGCGGGAAAGTTGAAGGTTTACCAACGCATATTTTCACAAGTGATGATGGCGATCCGGATCTTAAATGCCCAACGGAAATTGGTATAACAGACCGTCGTGAAGCAGAGCTTAGTAAACTTGGTTTCTTACCTTTATGTCACTACAAAAATACTGATTATGCCGTTTTCTTTGGTGGCCAAAGCTGTCAAAAACCGCAAGTATATTCAACGCCTGACGCGACGGCTAATGCTGCTATTTCAGCACGCTTACCCTATTTAATGGCTACATCTCGTTTTGCACATTACTTAAAAGTGATGGCGCGCGATAAAATTGGTAGCTTTATGGAAGCAGAAGATGTTGAATCATGGCTAAACCGTTGGATTCTATCGTATGTAAATGCGACAGAGGGCGGTGGTCAAGATATCAGAGCACGCTACCCGTTAGCCGATGCGAAAGTATCAGTTAAAGAAATACCAGGTCAGCCAGGTGCTTATAACGCAGTGGCATGGTTAAGACCTTGGCTACAAATGGAAGAGCTTACTTCTTCATTACGTCTTGTAGCTAAAATTCCAGAGATTGGTTAATTAACTAATCTTTAGCGTTAAGGATAATGCAGTAAAATGAATCACGAAGAGTTTTCATTTATAAATCAAGACTACGCTTTTCATCAAAAGTCGCAGTCTAGAATTAGCGATAATGATGCTTTGCTTGATAGGTTTTTAAACGAGAAAAACTTAGATAAGGCACTGTTATTGTGGCTTGAAGGCTCTTCTGATTCTCCCATTTCTTGGACCAAAGAATCGCTTGGTCCTTACTTACAACGAATTATTGTTGAACTCGATCAATTAATTTCTCAGCAACTAAATAGTATTATTCATGATGCGCGCTTTCAAAAGATAGAGGCTAGCTGGCGTAATCTATGGTGGTTAACCCTTCAAACAGAACAATACGACAAAGAAAATAAAGTAAAAATAAAAGTATTAAACTGTGATTGGGCAACCCTCTCTAAGGATGTCAGCAAAGCAATAGATTTCGACCAAAGTTACTTTTTTCAGTTACTTTATCAAAGTGAATTTGATAGTGCCGGTGGTGAGCCTTTTGGTGTGGTAATTGGCGACTACGAAATTAGTAATATGCCTTCTAATGGCACTATTTATAACGACATTGATACTATTAAAGAAATCTCGCGTACCGCAGCAGCCGCATTTTCTCCCTTTATATGTTCAGCATCTCCTAATCTCTTTGGCGCAGATAGTTTTTCTGATCTTGGGTATTACGCAGATTTATTTAATCAATTTGAACAGCCTGAATATGTAAAATGGCAAAGCTTTAGAGAAATGGAAGAGGCGCGCTTTGTTGGTTTAACGTTGCCACATGTTTTAGTAAGAGCACCTTACAGCAACGATGGTAAACGCCATCAAGATTTTTATTTTAAAGAACAAATTAAAAACCCCGAAACAGATATGCTATGGGGTAACGCTGCGTTTCAGTTTGTATCAACAATAGTTAGAGCGTACTGTGATAGTGGCTGGTTTGGGCATATTAGAGGCATAGAGCCAGGAAAAGTGTCAAAAGGGCTAGTTACAGGCCTCGCCAAAGATAGTTTTGCAAATGATACATACCAAAAAGAAGCAAAACCACCACTCGATTTATTAGTGACAAGCAAATTTGAAAAACAGTTTTCTGAACTTGGTTTTATTCCAGCCTCATCAGTAACCAATACTGAACATATTGTTTTTTATAGCAACGCCTCGGTCCAAAAAGCAAAAAATTACGAATCTAGTGCAGCTAACATTAATGCGCGCCTTTCATCTATGTTGCAGTACATTTTATGCGTATCTCGTTTTGCACATTATTTAAAAATATTAGCACGGGACAGAGTGGGCTCCTACATAAATGCCCATGCGTGCGAACGTGACCTACAGTCATGGATCAACAATTATACAACCGCGTCAGACTCTGCATCAGAGCAAATCAGAAGTAAATACCCACTGAGTAATGCGCGTATTAAAGTAAGTGAAAACAAAGCAAACCCAGGTCATTTTTTTTCTGTTTTACAATTACAACCCCATTTTCAATTAGATCAAATGGTCTCGAGCATTAAATTAATAACAGAGCTCAGTCCTCACCACAAAATAAAGGAATAACCATGAAGAAAATACATAGCTCGATTCGCGAGGGAAAACTAACTGAAGCACTCTCTTTATGTGCTACAGAGCTTCAAGATGAGCCTTTGAATTTTGACATAAGAAGTATCTATGCAGAATTACTTTGCATCAATGGTGATCTAGAAAAAGCAGATAAACAACTCGACTTTATGGTTCAAAAGAATCCTGAGTTTGCTGTCGGTGCTGTAAATCTTAGACATTTGATCCGTGCTCAGCAATCACGAATAGACTTTTACCAAGGTAAAGGGATCCCTAAATTATTTCATGATGCTGATGAAATAGACACATTGTTTTTAAAAATGCATGTTGCATTGCTAGAGGGCGACATAGGCGAAGCAGCTGAGCTTTCTGCGCAAATGGAAGCTTTAAGAGTTAAGACGTTAAGTGATGCAGAGTCTGTGGCACGCGACTTGGACGATACATTAAACCCTTATTTAGAGGTACTAGGCACAAATGGTGAATTCTACTTGGCAAATTTTAATGAAATTGAGTCGATAAAAGTAGAGCCTGTAAGTTCAGTTTTAGAAAGTATTTGGCTGCGCGTTGAAATAACGATTAAAGAAGGCCCTTCAGGTACAGCGCACTTACCGCTTGTCTATGCCAATGCTGAATCGGATCTAGAAAAATTAGGTCAGGTCACGGATTGGGTTGAACTAAAAGATGAATTTATTATTGGAAAAGGCATGAAAATGCTGTTTGTGAATGATGAAGCCATCACAATTCCTAATTTAAAAATTAATGCTGTAGAAGCAGCATAATTTATATTTGAGCAATAATGATAGAACATAAGCAGCAGCTTCAAGCATCAATTTTAGATAGGCTCATTGATGATGAGCCTGACTTTCAAGATGCCCCATCGCGTACCGAAGGGATCACAATAAGTGAGCTACGCAAAAATGTGCGAAGAGACATAGAAGCGCTGCTCAATGCCCGAATACAATGGCATACGTGGCCTGCACAATATAGTGAGCTTGCTACATCGTGTTTAACGTACGGTTTACCTGATTTTTCAAGTATGTCGGTCAGTTCGCATGAAGGCCGAGCACTGCTATGCGAGACAGTTAAAAACACTATTTTAAAATTTGAGCCACGATTTTTAGAAGTTGAAGTATTTACTGATGAGGAAGTGCCGGTTAACCGCGTTTTAAACTTGCGTATTAATGCGCTCTTATACGCTGATCCTGAGCCAGAATTTATAAGCTTTGATTCAGAAGTAGAGCCTGTGAATTTAGGTATGAAGATTATTGAGGCATCATTATGAACGATGAATTATTAAAGTATTACAATCGTGAATTAGCATTTGTGCGTCATTTAGGTAAAGACTTTGCTGAAAAATACCCAAAAGTAGCAGGTCGCTTAAAGCTCAGTGAAGATCATGTTGAAGACCCTCATGTATCACGACTTATTGAATCGTTTGCATTTTTAACTGCCAATATTAGGCAAAAGCTAGATGACAGTTTTCCTGAATTAACAGATGCTTTGTTAGGTCAAATGCTCCCAGATTACCAAGCACCTATCCCTTCTATGTCGATAGTAAAACTAGAAGCCGAAAACCTTTCAACCGCAGGTGTTGTAATTCCAAGAGCAAGTGAGGTTGAAACTAACGTGGATTCAATGAAGCAATGTAAGTTTCAAACCTGTTACGAAACCTACCTTTGGCCCATTGAAATTACGAAAGCCCAGTTTGATAACAGTCCTTTTGTTGCCCCTAAGCCGCGTTGGCATGAAAAGGCAAAGTCTATATTTAAGTTAGAGCTTACTGGTGAATATAAGGGGGTATCACTTGCTGAAACGGGGTTAGAAAAACTTCGTGTATATATAAACGGGCAATGGCACCATACTCTTAAAGTTTATGAACTTTTATTTAAACACAGCATTGGTTTAGCCGTAGATAATGGCGAAGAAGGCATCAAATATTTATCAAAAAACCAATTAAAAGCGGTCGGGTTTGAAGCACACGAATCCGTTGTCCCTTACTCTCAGCGCTCTGCTGCCGGGTATCGATTACTGGTTGAAAACTTCACCTTTCCTGAGAAGTTTCGTTTTTTTGAACTTGAAGGTATACGTGATGCATTGCCTAAAAACTCCAACAAATGTGATATTTATATATACCTTGATACCGAATCAAGTGAGCTTGAAAAACAGGTTGATGAGGATATGTTTTTGCTCGGATGCACGCCAATAATTAACTTATTCGAACAAGAGCTTGAGCCAATTCGCCCTGAAATAAGCGAATACGAGTATCAACTTGCACCACGTTATATGGACTCAGAAATTTCAGAAGTAATTGGTATTTCAGAAGTTATAGCGTTTGATCACAAAGGTAATAAACAAGTCGTTGCACCATTTTATGGACAAACTCACCCAAATTATCAAGGTCATGAAGATTTATTTTGGCATATAAGAAGAGAGACAGCGTCGTGGGCGGGCGGATATGTAGAGTCTGGGACCGAGACATTTATGTCATTGGTAGATGCAAAATTTGAAAATAGTGCGATGGAGTATGGTGAAGGTAACTCTGTACTGATTGTACGCGCACATTGCAGTAACCGTAATTTACCTGCAAGTATGCCATTTGGCGACGATGAGCTTGGGTTGCTGATGCCAGAACGCGGCGATGTGATTAAAAAAATTCGTTGTTTAGCGCCTTTTACGCATGCAGTGAGACCCGTATTAGCTGATGCAACGCGCTGGCAGCTTGTTAACCATTTAACGCTTGATACTTTTAGTGGTGAAGATGCGTGTAATAAATTAAAAGAAGTACTTCGTCTATATGACTTTAGAGCATCGCCTCAAACCAAAGGCCTTATAGATAATATATATCGCGTTAGTATTGAGCCTGCAACTGCACGTGTTATTCAAAAAGGCAGGGTAAGTTTTGTAACTGGCAGCGAAATAGAAATTACTTTTGCTAACGATGACTTTTCGGGTAGTGGCATGTTCTTTTTTGCAGCTGTATTGGATCATTTCTTTGCCCAGTTTGCCGCTATAAATAGTTACACACGTTTGAGCTTGCGTTTAAAAGAGCAAGAGCAAATATATTATCAGTGGCCTGCACGCGTAGGTGATAGACCATTACTATGATAAAGCAACTGATGGCTCAAGCTTCTCAAGTCGATTTTTATAAAGCGGTTTTCATTATTGAAAACCAGCTTAAAAAGCGTGGTTTAGATTATCGCCACGTAGGTTACGATAGCAACCCAAAGCAAGAACTAATAAAATTTACAGCAACGCAAAAGTTTGGCTACCCGGGAAATGCAATTACCAAATTAGAAGAAACTGGCTTTGAAGATGGTTTGCACAAGGTCAATATGCAGGTTTCATTTATGGGGTTAACTGGCTGCTCTGGTGCATTACCGCAATTTTATAGTGAACTGGTTATGCAAAGGCTGCGCTATAAAGACACGACCATGCGCGATTTCTACGACATGTTTAATCACCGTCTGATCTCTTTGTATTACCGAGCTTGGAAAAAATACAAGCCTTCATTAAACCATGTAAACAATGACAAAAATAAAGACCCATATACCAAAATTTTGGGGCTCCTAAGTGGTGACTATAATGAACATCAGTTGCATTTTTCGGGTCTGTACAGCCGAAAAATTCGCAATGCATTTGATTTACAAAGTGTGCTCAGTTCATACCTTGGCTGCGAAGTGAAAATAAAACAAATGGTTGGTCAATGGCATGAACTTCACCAACAAGAGCAAACTCGTCTTGCAAGCCAAGTACTATTTGAAGGGCAGCATGCTCAGTTAGGTGTAGATACCATGCTAGGTAAAAAGGTTTGGGATGTCTCTTCTAATATTGAAGTGCATATAAAATCAAACGATCCAAAAAAAGCAAAACTTCTTTTACCAAAAGGGGCTTTGTTTGAACTAGCAAATAAAATTACGAAAGACTACGTTGGAAATTCAATTCAGTTCCGCTTAGTTATTGAAACTGACTTTCAGCATTTAGGCGCCGCTCAGCTGGCTAAGAATGACTGCCAATTAGGCGCAAATTCTTTTTTAGCGGTACAAAATAACAAATCAAAATCTAACCCTACTAAGTTATCGTTTAAGGGATAATTAAAATTAAAAGGAACACTGTATGTCTTCGATGACACTCAATAAATTAGTTGAAAAACTAAGCCCTGATTGCAGAAAAAGCCTAGAGGCGGCGGTTGCAATTTGTAATAGCAGAAGCCACTTTACAGTGGAGCTTGAACACTGGTTACTTGCCATGATTGAGCAGCAACTAGATGACGTTAGGCTTATTTTTGGCTCTTTTGACATTGATATAGAAAAAGTAAAACAAGACTTAAATCAATCTCTAGAAGCGTTTAAAACCGGTAGCGAGTCATCACCTAGTTTATCTGTGCATGTTACGAGTCTATTAAAGCAATCTTGGTTAAGTACCAGTATTGAGTTTACTGATAACCAAATTCGCAGTGCCTACGTTATTTATACGCTTGTAAAAGACGATACCTTGTCGAGCTTGGTAACACGCTGTAGTAAGTTATTTAATAAAATAGAGCCAGGGCAGTTACTCCATGCATGGCCAGAAATAGTCGCTCAATCGCAAGAGCGTAATCACTCAGTACAAAGCACGGCTAGCCAATCGGCTACAAACTCTAAAACACCGAGCCTTGATCAGTTTACTGTTGATTTAACGGCGCAAGCAAAAGCCGGAAAAATAGATCCTATTTTGGGCCGCGACTTCGAAATTCGCCAAATGGTAGATATTTTAACTAGGCGTCGTCAAAACAACCCAATTTTAACCGGTGAAGCGGGTGTAGGTAAAACAGCTGTAGTTGAAGGCTTAGCTTTAAGAATCGCACAAAAAGATGTACCGGCTGTGCTGCAGAATGTGAAAATTCACAGCTTAGATTTAGCACTATTACAAGCTGGCGCTGGCATGAAAGGCGAGTTTGAAAATCGTCTTAAATCATTAATTAACGAAGTGAAAAATTCAGTTAATCCAGTTATTTTATTTATTGATGAAGCTCATACGATGATTGGTAGCGGTGGAGCCGCAGGCCAAAACGATGCTGCTAACTTATTAAAACCAGCACTAGCCCGTGGCGAGCTTAGAACCATTGCTGCTACAACGTGGGCTGAATATAAAAAGTTTTTTGAAAAGGATGCTGCGCTAACACGTCGTTTCCAAGTGGTGAAAGTAGAAGAGCCAACGCCAGAAAAAACCGTGGCTATGTTACGTGGTTTAGTACCTGTGATGGAAAAACACCATAAAGTGTTTATATCTGAGCAGGCTCTTGAAAGTGCAGTGCACTTATCGCATCGCTATATTACGGCAAGGCAATTACCCGATAAAGCCGTGGCATTATTAGATACTGCCTGCGCACGGGTGGCAATGAGCCAAGCATCTACACCAAACACTATAGAGCAACTTGTAAATCGTTTAAGTGAAATAGAAACACAAGTGCAGATGCTACACCGTGAACAAAAAACAGGTTTAGATCATTCAGTGCAATTAGATACACTTAAAACTGAACTTGTAACTACTGAAGAGCAGTTAGCGCCATTAACAGAGCAATTTAAAGTAGAAAAAGAAATTGTTGCTGAGCTTAATAAGGCACTCGAGTCTATTAACTCAGATCAAGAAAATTCATCAGATGAAATTTTAGCCAACCTTAAGCAGAGCAAAGAAAAGTTAACTGCTTTTGAACATAATATGGTTCATTGGCAAGTGGATGAAGAGCTTATTGCACAGGTTATATCAGATTGGACTGGCATCCCTGTAGGTAAAATGCACGAAGATGAAATACATGGCATTTTAAACCTTGCACAGGAAATGAAAAAACGCGTAGTAGGGCAAGATCACGCGTTAGATTTAATCGCTAAAGTAGTGCAAACATCTCGCGCTCAACTAGCAGATGAAAGCCGACCTAATGGCATTTTTATGCTGGCAGGCCCAAGTGGTGTAGGTAAAACTGAGACTGCACTATCGCTAGCGCAGGAGGTGTACGGCAGTGAAGAGAATGTCACTGTTATTAATATGTCTGAGTTTAAAGAAGAGCATAAAGTGTCGCTACTGCTTGGTTCACCTCCTGGTTATGTAGGCTATGGCGAAGGTGGCATATTAACCGAAGCCGTAAGAAGAAAACCATACAGCGTAGTACTGCTTGATGAAATGGAAAAAGCACACCCTGGTGTACAAGATATTTTTTATCAAGTGTTTGATAAAGGTACAATAAAAGACGGTGAAGGCCGTGATATCGACTTCAAAAATACAATTATAATTATGACCTCAAATGTGGGTACTGATACCACTATGAGCTTATTTGAAGACGAAGAAAGTAAGCCAAGTATTAAAGGCTTATTAAAAGCATTACAAGATGATTTACTCGCATCATTTAAGCCTGCTTTTTTAGGTCGTATTAATGTAATTCCGTACATCCCTCTAAGTGACGATATTCTTTCAGAAATTGCCTCATTACAAATAGCGAAAATTGTAAAACGCGTTAATAAGCATTACGACGCTGAGCTTAAATATGAAAGTGACGTAATAGAATATATTATTGATAATTGCCAAAATGCAGGGTCCGGTGCTAGGAACATACACACTATTTTGCAAAATAAATTATTGCCTTTATTATCTGAAGTTTTACTTTCAAGCATGATTGATGATAAAGAAATAAATAGTATAAAGTTGGCTGTAAAAGATAATGAATTTGATATTGAGTTAAATTAAAGTTTATTTAAATTAACTCTCTATTAAGGTTGTTTCTTTATTTTTAGGGTATTATAATTTTGTTGCCTTAAATCACTACATGGAATTTTGAGACATTGTCTTCATCTAAGGAAAGGAATCTGAAGGCCTTTTCATTGCTGTATTAAAGATAATGATTTCAAAGGAATTTTTGGGAAACCAAAGTAAATAATCCAGTCTAAATGGATAACATTGTTTAATTAAAAGGAGCATTATCAAATGCAAGCAAATACATATTTAAAATACGGTTCAATCAAAGGCGAAACTACAGCTGAATCTTTCAAAGATTTAATCACAGTATTATCTTTAGATTGGAACGTAAGCCGTGAAATTAGTGCAGCAACTGGTACAGCAATGGACCGTGAGTCTAGCTCTACTCGTCTTGGCGATGTAACTATCACTAAACTTCAAGATAAAGCATCTCCGGATCTTTTCAAAGAAGCAACTATTGGTAAAGGCCTTCCAGCTATTTTCCATATCACTAAACAAGGTGATAAAGTTGAAGAAATCATGAAAATCGAACTTACAGATGCAATGATTTCTAGCTACTCTGTATCAGTTCAAAACGATCGTCCTATTGAAACAATCACTATCAGCTACACAGAAATGATGATGACTGTTACTCCAACAGACGACAAAAATAACATTACTGCTCCACTTGTATACGGTTACAGCGGTGTTAAAGGTCAACAAATGTAATTTTTGTTACCTTATAATGGCTCTGGGCTTTTGCTCAGAGCTTTTTTTGATCTTTAGGATGGGAAAGGCAAGGAATGCAACAAGCAACACAAGATAATAACGTAATTCAAATTAGCACCCCTGCTGGTAAAGATGCCCTCTATTTAACCCGATTTGTTGCCCAAGAGGCAATGTCAGATTTATTTGTTATGTCTGCCAATATGTACACGATTGGTAAACAAATAGCGCACGAAGATTTAGTAGGTAAGCCTGTATCTATTAAAGTAAAAAATGCTCAAGGCGGTGGTGAGCGTTACTATCACGGAATAGTAAGTCACTTAGTATCAAATGGTAGCCGCACAGCTGATGTAGAAGAACAAAAAAACTATATAGATTACCAAGCAACTATCGTCCCGTTTGCAGCATCAATGC
The DNA here is from genome assembly GCF_005887365.1 of Pseudoalteromonas sp. S3785. Lineage (NCBI taxonomy): Bacteria > Pseudomonadati > Pseudomonadota > Gammaproteobacteria > Alteromonadales > Pseudoalteromonadaceae > Pseudoalteromonas > Pseudoalteromonas sp. S3785. Next base: position 78,544 of record NZ_PNCT01000023.1, read on the forward strand.
GCAATCGTAAAAACAGCCGAATTTTTCAAAAGAAAACTATTAAAGAAATTTTTGCTGACTTATTTGGTCAGCATAATGTTGCCTTTAGTGATAAAACCAGTAAAACATACCCTAAATATGAGTACTGCGTTCAGTATCAAGAGTCAGACTTTGACTTTATCCAACGACTTTTTCAACAAGAAGGTATTTTTTACTTTTTTGAGCACACCAATAGCAACCACACACTGGTACTTGCAGATGATATAACTGCATACGAGGTATGTGACGAAGCGAAAGTTGTTTATTCAACTGGCCATTTAAGCGAATCACACGTATCGCGTTGGCAGGGTGGTTTAAGCATTGCACCTGGCAGCTTTAAACGCGTTGGTTACGATTTTAAACAGCCATCACGTTATCCAGACGGAGAGCAAGCAAACCCAGAGCTCCCGACGCAATCAGTATCAGAAATTTTTGAATACACAGGCGAGCAAGAATGCCACCCGCGCGCAGCTAACTTAGCATCTGTTCAGCTTGAGTCATTACAGCGAGACATGAAGCTTTCTAGTGGTCGTAGTGACTGTCGCTCATTCACTGTGGGTAAACTCTTTAGCTTTAAAAAGCACGAAGACCCACGCCTTGAGGGTAAAACATTTGTCATAACCTCTATGATGACCTCAATTACAGTGCCTAACCAATCTGGTTCGCAACAGTCATCGGTAGAGGAAGTTTATTCAAATCATTTTGAATGTGTCCCAAAAGAAATCCCTTACAGAGCACAAATAAATAAGAAAAAACCGGTAATTAGCGGTGTACAAACTGCAATTGTTACTGGCGATAGCGCTGATGAGATAATGATTGATCAATACGGGCGCGTAAAAGTGCAGTTTGATTGGGACCGAGAAGGCAAAAAGGATTCAAAAAGCTCATGCTGGATCCGTGTAGCGCAAAACTGGGCGGGTAAAAAGTGGGGGGCGTTTTTCTTCCCACGAGTTGGCCAAGAAGTACTAGTAGACTTTATAAATGGCGACCCAGATCAACCTATTATTAGTGGCGCTGTTTACAATGCAGATTTAATGCCTCCGTACGCATTACCTGGCGAAAAAACACAAAGTGGTATCAAAACACGCTCTACTAAAGAAGGCGGGGCTGATAACTTTAATGAGCTAAGGTTTGAAGATAAAAAAGGCAGCGAACTTGTTTATATTCAAGCAGAAAAAGACAAACAGCTTTACGTAAAAAATGACCAAAACGACAAAACAGATCATGACCATAATATTGAAATTGGCAACGATCGAAAAGTTGATATTGGCAATAATGAAACCCTTAAAGTGGCTAAAAACCGCAGTGATGATATAGGTGAAAACGACACATTAAAAGTGGGTAAAACACTTAATATTGAGGCGGGTGACGAAATAGTAATTAAAACTGGCTCTGCACAAATTAAAATGAGCAGTAGCGGTAATATAACTATAGAAGGCACTAATATAGATATTAAAGGCAGTAATGTTAAAGTTGATGGTAGTGCCATTACTTTATCTGCCGGTATGATTAAATTAAATTAGTGCAATTATGGAAATAATAAATAGCTTTTACTCAGGGTATAGAAACGGAGTTAATAATAATGGACATGTTGTATATTGTCGTTATGGATTACCTCATTTAATTTGTTTGCCAATAAATAGGCCTGATGATCCGTTGCTAAATCCTGCATTAACGCATTTAAAAGCGATGAACGGTTATTACGCTAATCAGTTTTTAAGTAATTTACATAACGCATTAAATAGTGAAGATGTTATAGCCGCTTTGTATCAATATGCTTTGCAAAGCTCTGTATCTATTTCTGATTATAATAAAGCGGAATTAATTGATACGTTATCGGGTTTAGTTGCTCAAAGTAAGTTATTAATTATTCCTTTATTTGATTAGGTTTATTGTTAAAAAGTAAATAAGACAAGGAGTCTTTATGGGTAAGCCCGCAGCTACAATTGGTCATATGCATGTATGCCCTAAAACAACAGGTACAGTCCCTCATGTTGGCGGCCCTGTTGTGGTTGGCTCTGCTAATGTATTAATAGGTGGAATGCCCGCGGCACGTAAAGGCGATATGTTAGTATGTGTTGGCCCACCCGACAGCATAAAGTCAGGATCTGGTAGCGTAAAAATTAACGGTAAACCCGCAGCTCGAATGGGTGATGATAGCTCCCACGGCGGAAAAATTGTAGTTGGCAACCCTACTGTATTAATAGGTGGCTAATTTTGCTGTCTACCTACTTAAGTAATCATCAAGCACAACTGCTCAATATAAGTAAGGCGCAGTGCTGCCCTTTTACTTCTGTAGGCTATGTAAAAACGCTCAAAAAAAAGCTGTTAGAAATAACCTGGTTAACCGCTAAAAAAAACAATACTCCTCAATGTTTTACCCAGCCCGATTTAACTCAACTTAGTGCTTTAGTAACTAGCGAACAGAGTCTTGATGTAATTTCTCAGGCATGCATAGAAGTGATGGCTAATTTACCGCAAACAATTAACCTTGCTTTTATAAACGCTTTGCTAAACAGCCCGTCCTTGCATGGCTTAGCAAAGGCAGTTATTTATAAAGTTTTATTACAGCAACACAGCTTTAATTTAATTGCATTAATTGATTTAAATACTCTTTATTTTGCGTTAGCTAATAGTGCTGAACAAGAGATAACAACAGCCGAAACAGTCGCGCTTATCAGCGCGTTTAACCCTAATGCCAATATAAAAGTGTTAAAACATGTGTTTGATGAGCTATATAAAAGTGGGCTTGTTAATTCACCGTTAATGTCGCTTTTTTTATTATCACTAAGTTGGGAACAGGTAAACGCGTTAAGTAACTACGCAAGCCACGTTTTAACAATAGATGATACGTTGCATGTGCTATTACAAAGTGGCTATGTAAAGCTAGTGCCCTTAGCGTGTATGTCGTTAAGCCAAGTAGAAAACCCAACAGCTATTATTGCCCTAATAAGGCGTATGCTTGGTGATAAGCTCGACTTACTCGTAAGCTATGACATTCAATTAAGTGCGTTTAATGCTGAACAACAAGCACTAGATGCCTTCAAGCAGCAGTTACAGCAAAATTGGCCTAAATACGAGGAAAAGCTTTGCGTACAACGGTTAGTAGCCGGTAAAGCACTTAATCATAAGTTAAACGCAATAGAAATGTCGGCAATGGACTGTTATAGCCAAGCAATATTTAATTTGTATACCTACTACAAATCGGTGGCTAAAAATGTAAAAGCAGAGGCGCAAGCATGAAGGCGTTTAATGTAAACGTAAGCTGTTTTTTTACGCCTTTGTCGCAAGACATAGATACATTGCTTTATGAAGATACCCCAAATCCACCTAACGGTGTTAATTGGCAATCATGGAATGCCTGTATTTATGATTGCATAGTAAAAGCAAAAGAGCTTTTTGCAAAAGTAGAAGACTCAAACTTGCCACTTGTATGGTTATTGCCAGCACTGGCGTACCAAGATGAGCTAAAGCAGCTTTTAGCAAAAAGTTTTAAACAGTTGTTCCCTGAGCATGTAGAGCACTTATTATTTTATGGTGCTGTTGGTGCTAATACGTTAGTGCAAATGGCGGGGCAAAAAAAATGGGCTAAAGCAAATGTTATAGCCATTGACGCAACCTATAAAGCCGATAAAAACAATGAGTGGGTATACTTAGGAGTGGGTGGTGCACTCGCGACTATTGAAACGGTTAAAAGCGGCTGGATGCAAGTAAGCCATGAGCTTGCCCCTTCAATCGATTTTATAAAGCACGACCAACTAGGCGGTATATTTTCAAATATTGCACAGCATAATAAAGACTACATAGACCTTATTTTTGCTCCAGGTAACGGCATACATCAGCAAAGTGACGTATGGCTTACTAATTTACAAAGGCTCAGCAGTTTAATTAATGAGCATACACATTATGAATTACCTAATTACAAATTAGGTAAAATGGGTGCGCTTGAAGGACTTGTCAATTTATATCAATTGTCCTCAAGCCCGGCTATTGTAAATCACTTTAAACACGCGTTAGTGATTTCTCAAGAACAATCAAAATATCAGGCCGCAGCATCATACTTATGGATAAGTGAGGAAGTACACAACTAATGCAAAGTAATACGGTTGTTTTACAAGGAACGAGTTACCCCATTTGCCTAGTTGCTGGCAAAGGCCAAACGCCGTCAGGTTATGCGCCAAGTATGGCAAACACCCCAGATACAGCTAAACAGCAAATAGCCCAAATTGGTGGTGCGTTAACGGGTGACGCTGCCAAACGTCTTGATGTAATTAATTTACTAAATAGTGCAGGCATCAACTGCCCACGTAGCGCCTCTGCCCGCGAAACAGCAAGTGTACTCACCCAGGCCTTAATAAGTGGCGCAGTAACGTGTTACCACCAAAAAGCAAAGTCGGCTATTCAGGTAAGCGATAACACTAATAGCGGCTCAGCGGGCAAAAAGTCGAGCAATAAATCCAGCTCAACCGCATCGGGTAAAAGCGCAACGCAAGCACCTGCAAAAAATACGGGTGGGGCAAGTAATAACACCGCAAGCGAAGAGCCTATTACAAACCAAGAGTGCCGCTCAGATCCGGTATCAATGCTGTCGGGCGAAGAAATTCTCCCGCTTATCGACTTTACCCTAGCAGGCAGCCGCCAATTAGTGTGGCGACGTTTGTACCGCTCATCTCATGCTGATGTGTGCACAACAATGGGTAATGGTTGGCGCCATGACTTTATGGCAAGCCTTACAGAGCATTACTTGCCACCGCCGAAAGTGGGCCCTAAGCAAAAAGGCACCTACTGGTTAGAGTACCAAGACGAGCACGGCGCTAAACATAAATTTGAAAAAGTAAAGCCTGGCCAATCGAGCTATCAGTTAAGTAGTAACCTTGCACTGCATTACCAAACAAATGGTAAGCAAGTACTAGTAACGCCAGACGACCAACACCTTACGTTTAAACCAGGCGAAAGCGCATGGTTGCTTGAAAAAATAATTAACGAAAAAGGCCAAAGCATCGCGTTTTATTACGATGCAAAAGAGCGCCTACACCGTATAGAAGTAAACAAAGTGCGCGGCTGTATTATTAGCTACAACGCGCAAGGTTTGTTAAGCAAAATAGCAGCGTACTACACCGATAAAAACAACAAACAACAATTGCTATCGCCATTACTAGCAAGCTACGAGTACGACGAAAACAAAAACCTTGTTCAGTCTACTAATCAGCAAAACGAAACTGAGCGCTACGCCTACAACGCCGCTAATTTATTAACAAAACGTACCCGAGCCAGTGGCTTTAGCCATCATTTTGAGTGGGATAGCTACTCACCCAGCGCTAAATGTATAAAGCAGTGGGGCGATAACAACACCTATACTTATCAGTTTGAATATAACTTAGAGGCTGGTGAAACAACCTGTATAGACTCTCGAGGCCACAAAGAGCACTTTGTACATAACGCACAAGGTAAATTGGTAAAACATACCGACCCTAACGGCAACGTTTGGCAATATACATACAATGCGCAAGGGCAAAAGCTCAGTGAAATTAAGCCTGATAGCAGCACAACGCGCTATAGCTATACACCTTATGGCCAATTAGAAACAATAACGCTGCAAGATGGTAGCCAAACCCATTTTGCTTACAACCAACTTGGGCAACGTGTATTAACTACCTTACCTGATGGCCAAACCATTACGCGTAAATACAGTGTGGCTGGCTTATTACAAAGCGAAACCTTTGGTGATGGCCGCACCACATTATACAGCTACGATAAGCTCGGCCAGTTAACCCAGCATATAAATAAAAATGGTCAAATCACCAAATTTATTTGGAACGAGCAAGGCGAGCTATTAGCAAAGCATCATAACGATGAGTTAATACGTTACAGCTACGACAGCCTAGGCCGCGTAAATGCCACACTGAATAACGCAGGCTTACTCACCCAATATAAATACAATGAGCATGGCCAGCTTACACAAACAATTGCCTTTGATGAAAACGAGCCTGAAAATAAACAGCATCAATACTTTAGCTACGACGAAGCAGGGCGGTTAATTAGCTCGCAAAACAGCAAAGGCGACACCACCGAGCAACACTTTGAAGGGCTAAGCCAACCGCACTGTGTTATTCAGCCCGATGGCAGCGCCCTGCATTTAACGTACGACAAAGAGCGAAACTTAACAGCCATCGAGCGAAGCGACGGTCACGTATACCGCATAAGTTACGACGCTAACGAAAACCCAACACAAATAACTGGGTTTGATGGCACGCTACAGCAGTATAAATACGATGCCTGTAACCGCTTAGCCTCAGTAACACAAAGCAACAAACGCCATGTAAAAATAGAGCGCGACAGCCTTGGCCGCGTAACTGCGCAGCATGCAAGCCTTGCAAGCGACTCACATATAATTAATAACGCCAATTACTACAGCTATAACCTGCAAGGTAAAATTACTCGTGCACATAATGCGCAATCAACACTTAAGCAACGCTTTGATAAAGGCGGCAGGCTATTGTGCGCCGAGCAAGTTAATAACCAGCAACAAGCGCATACCCTAGAGTACAGCTACGATGAATACGGCAGAAGGCAAACCCTTACCCTGCCAGATTCAACCACGCTTAAATACAGCTACAATAAGTTTGGCCAGCTAAGTACTATTCATTTACAGCAAGCCAACAGTACTGCTGTTGAACTTGCACAGCTCAGCTACGACAGCCAAGGTAATATTAAAACCCAGCAGTTTGGTAACAGCATAACCCTTACTCAACAGTTTGATGTATTCAACCGTTTAATGCAGCAACAGCTCACGCACCCAGCACAAGCCTTATTTGATACCTGTACGTACAACTACGACAGTGTAAATCAGCTTATAGCCCGTAAAAACGAAGGCGTAAGCAGCCAAAACATCAATTTTGAATACAACAGCCTAGGGCAGTTAATACAACAAACACTGGCAAGCTCGCGTGCTGATACAACCACACACTACCAGTGGGATAGCTTTGGTAACCCGCAAAGTCAGACTGTTCAATCAAACACAAGCGATGCAGACCTTAGAGATACAGGCGAGCAGGGTATAGAACATGATGCAGCCAGTAATGAGCATACAGCCAGCTCTTCTATTGATTTAACACACGCCACGCATAGCGAATACAATGAGCTAGCGCTAAATAGTAGTGAAAATAGTAGTAAAAATAGTAGCAACGCTGGCTCAGTAATAAACAATAAAGGCACTAACAACACCACAATAAACAGTGCCACCGAAGCAGACCGCCTAACACACTTTGGCGACAGCGACTTTTACTACGATGAGTTCGGTAACCAAATACGCGAAACCGGCAAAGGCATAAAAACCCGCCGTGAATACAACGCATTTAACCAGCTAAGCTGTTTTAACAACAACGGCACGCTCACCCAATACGATTACGACCCACTCGGTCGTCGTATCGCCAAGCACACTGAGCAGGGCAAAATTGACTACATTTGGGATAACGATCAGTTAATTGGCGAATGCCAACACGGTGAATATACCTGGTATATCAACTTGCCAAATCAATTTCATCCAGTAGCGCTGATTAAACAAGGTGAGGTGTACTACTACCACCTAGACCAACTTAACACCCCACGCTTTGTAACCAACAACAAAGCAGAAGTCGTATGGGAAAACCAAGCCGATGTGTATGGTTATGAAGAACCAGAAGCCGAGCCTGAGTTTAATAAAGAAAATACCTTCACTCAGCCAATACGTTTTCAGGGGCAATATTTAGATGAAGAGAGCGGCTTACATTACAACCGTTATCGCTATTACAGCCCCAAACAACAGCGTTTTATAAACCAAGACCCGATAGGGCTTGTGGGTGGGATAAACCACTATCAATATGCACCGAATCCGGTTAATTGGGTGGATCCAATGGGGTTGTTGTGTAAAGAGGGTGAAGAAAGGCTTGATAGAATGCTTTCTAATTTAGTTTCTTCAGGTGGTATTGATGAAGCTACAAAAAATAAAATTCTAGAAATTGCGATTGCAAGTGCAGTTATTAACGACCCACAAAAATCGACTCTTAAATATACAGCAGAGGGTGCTAAATATAGAAAAGAGCATGTATATGATATTGCAGGCCTTGATGAAGATAATGGCTTAATTAAACTCAATAAAATGAGTACATCAGGTGAAGTGATTAGTACAGAGGTTATAAGCACAGCACAATTTGCTGAGCAGCATGTTATTAACAGTAAGCGTGTAAAACTCAACCCTAATTCAAAACCGACTAAATACCATAAACGTACAGTTGGAGAAGTGGCTGAAGCAAGAAAGGCGTTTCCGTCTAAACGAGATGAATATATATCAAATTATGCAACAGATGCGCTTAATGATGACAACCATGTAGCTCATAGGCATTTTAGTGAAGATGAACTTATAGATATGCAAATTACAGGTGATGTGCCTGATGGGTATAATGTTCATCACAAAAAGCCAATATTTAGATGTGAAATTGATGAAGATCCAAACGAATTAAATAACTTAGAGTTATTACCTGACTATTATCATACAAGTAAAAATAAAGAACTTCACTGGTATGAAGAAGGTCATTGTCCTTATGATTCTAGTGGTAATGGTCCTAATTTATCCAATATTGAAAAGAGAGAGTAATTATGTCTGACGAAATAGAAGCTATTATTGGCAAAGCAAAAAAAAATAAAAATTATATGCAAAGAGGTGTAGTTTCTTCAGAAGAAATATCAGCACTAGAATCTCAACTGAAAATAGTTCTACCAAAAGACTATAAGTACTTCATTAAAAATTACGGATATTGTTTTTGGTTTGGTGGTGTAGTCAGTGGTTTGGTTGGGGAAAATAAGCGATATGAAAAGTTATGTTGTGCTATCAGAAAAACAAAGTATTACCATGATTTATATGATCATGACTCATCATATTTATCTGTACCTCAACAAGGTTTAGTTATTGGTAAGTGGGCAGGAGGAGGCTATTACTTTTTATTTTCTCAGGAATCAGAACGCGCTGGTGAAGTTGGGCTATTTCTAACCGAAACTTATGGAGAGGAAGTATCTAAGTTTAAGAGCTTTACAGATTACTTATCCTTTCTTGTAACTGGTACCCCTGATCCTGAACTTGTTGATGTGGATTACGATAGAATAATGGACATAATTGAAGACTAATTATGGTACTCAATTATAAAAACAGAGGTTTAGAACCACTATGTTTGGTTTAATAAAAAAATATGACGTACACATGTGCTCTGAAGTTAAAGGGATTATTTCTTTAAACGGCAACCCTGTTGAAGGTGTTTTAATTAATCGCAGCCTCAAATTTGCACATAAAATTGAAAAAGAAGATCAGGTTATTACAGCTTCAGATGGCACGTTTAATATGCCAGAAGTTGTTGTTGAGTCAAAAATTCCCGGTGATATGTTCTCCCATGAGGTTACTTATCAACTTATTACTGCAATTCATGGCGGTGAAGAGTATGAGCTTTGGAGCTCAAAGCTCAATGGCATAAAAGAGCGAAGTGAATATAAATACAAGTTAAGTAGCTTAAATGCTGACTTAGAATCTACAGAAGTAAACTTTACCTTTCCTAATTATGATAATCCAAATTTGGAATTTGATGCTTCTAGTATATGTAGATGGGAACATGATTTTGAAATATATGAGATAGAAGATAGCGAAGATTATTTTAAAGATTTTAGATAAAAGGGAATTTATATGAATATTTTATCACCTAGTGTTGCATCACAATTAGCTGAATTTGCATACGATAGTATTGGCGTTGTGTCTGATCGATCCTCAAAGATTGAGCCAGGTAGAGCCATAAGTAAACATTTCGTTTTTGATGCAAAAAAGTCTGCTTTTACTGGTGTATCAGGTACTGTAGCTGAGCATGTTTTAAATCATTCAACAGGTTTTGGCTTTTTTGGTATTGGCTCAAAAGAAGGGGATCACAAAGGGGAGGTTGTTCTTACTTTTCGTGGCACTGCTGGTATTGCTGATACCTTAACAGATCTGCACTGTGGTTTAACTGTTGGGCCAAATTATAAAGCTGTTCATGCGGGATTTAATCGAACTTTTGAGTCTATTAAACCACAATTAGCAGCAATATTGAGTAAGGTTGGCGGTCGACCAGTTCACTGCGTTGGTCATAGTCTTGGTGGTGCGTTAGCTACTTTGGCTGCGTGCTGGATAAAAGCAAGATTTAAAGTGCCCGTTAAGTTATATACTTTTGGATCTCCTAGAGTAGGCCATGGGCCTTTTGCGATGCAAAGTGAGACGAGTTTAGATGGAATTTATAGGGCTGTTCATCGCAGCGATCCTGTACCTATGGTACCTGTTTGGCCGTTTGTACATGGAGGGAGCGAATATAGGCTAAGTACGTGTGTTTCACTAACGGGTGCAGCTCATAAAATGGCAGGCGATTCACCTGGATATATTAATACTGCTTCTCGTTACCCTGATTATAAGAGTATGCAAAAGGGGTCTTTATCTAATCTAACCATGACACGCCTAAAATATAGTAATAGCCATCATGCATCATTTAATGCTCATTGGGCAGAGAAGATAACTAGTGCCTTACTAACACTACTAAGAGAAAGTGGTAAAATAACAAGCATTCTAGCACAAGGTGTAGTCGCAGGAACGCTAACTATCTATGATGCATTAGCTCGCAGCATGGTTGAAATATCCAAAATGTCCGCAAAGTACGCTGATGATTGCCAAGGTTTACTAGGACACATATTAAACTTTGTCGGTAAGCCAGGAGTGATAGCTGCTGACTTTACATACGCTCAAGCGAAAAAAATATTATATTGGATGTTAGAAAAACTAAGTAGAGTCGTAATTGCTGCGGTTAAGGTTTCACCACATTTGGGTATTGGTTAGTAATTAAATTAAGGCTCAGGTAACTACTGAGCCATTTTTATAAATCGGGCCACAATTAGTAAATGTAAAATATCTAGTTTAAAAGCCCTTCGAAGTTATTAAACATAAGGAAATACAGTGAATAAAATAAACACGGATGTAAATTATAAAACAATGGCCGGTAATGCACGCTTAGTGATTATTGCCGAGTCTAGCCATAATCCAGTATCTTATAAATATGAGGCAATAAAGGCTCTAAAACAGCTTAAAGCTGCGGGTTTCACTCATTTTGCGATGGAAATGTTACCTATAAAGATAAAAGAAAAAATAGATTTTTATCAACGTACTGGTAAAGGTTTTGATGTGATTTACAAACATTTTCGAGAAAATTGGTATTGGAATGGTGCTGCTAGCACAGGTTATGGTGAACTAGTTAAAGCTGCTAACTCCCTAGGTATGAAAATTATTCCGTTAGATATGCCTGTTGAGGTGATGGATAAAATTGATGGTAGGTGCAGTTGGGAGGACGCTGATGGTGGCTTATGTACTGATTCACATATTCAAAGAAATCAAATGTGGGCGAGCATACTAAGTAGTACCCTTAAAATTGAAAAAGGCTCCCGTATTGTTGCATTTATGCATCGGTACCATGCATTTAATGCTGGTAATAGGCATATAGGTGTTGATTCTATTTTACTTAATTTAAAAATCAGTGGAATAAGTATCATTGACTATATTGGTGGGATGACCTGCAAAGATAGTGGAGTTTGTGAAGGTGAGGGCGACTTAAAAAAGCCGCTTAGAGAGACTTATTTCTATAGGAAAGGTGCATTTTTACCTTCACCAGTACCTTCTTATACTGTTCATCTTCCTGAACAATCTTTAGGGAAGTGATTTTATGGATAAAATATTATTATTGTTGATTATGATGGCGCCTTCCATTTATGCCGCAGGTCCTCGATGGGATAATACTATAGATATAAATGACCCAGATTTAACTGTAATAACCGCCGCACAGCAATGTCATAAAAGCTTAATTAACGCGCCAGAGTATCTTGAGGAGTGGTGTGAAAAAGCTTATTCCATGGGATACTGGAAAGCATTGATTACTTTAAGCCTTCACACTGGGGATGGGACTCGATTATTAGAGGAAGCCAAAAAGCGGGTTGCGGCAAAAGAGATAGAAGCTTATTCAACATTAGCTTGGTTATATGGAAGTGGCATGTTTGTAGGGCAAGATATTGATAATGCAATTTCCCTTCACAAAGAATTTTTAGCGTTAGATACAGAATTGCCAGATTCATTAGTTACAACGGCGCATTTTGAGTTAGCAAGTTTATATAAATCGCAGCATAATTGGCTTGCAGTAAAAGAGCATGCACAATATGTTATTGAACACAGCGCTTTAGCTTATGACAAAGAGCAAGCTGTTAGTTTATTACAGTTAGCAAAAGAGAAAGCTCAATTAAAAATAAATCATTGAATTAAAACTGATACACAAAGGAGCTATAAACGCCTAAGCTAAGGCGCTATAGAAATGATATGGAACAACAAAACCAACAAACATTAACTAACCTTGTTTACGATATATACGAGAACCCAACTTTAATAGAAGAGCATCAAGTGCTTATAAACCCTTTGTTGAGCGATTTAGTTGCCACTGCGCCAGCTGGGTTTGAGGGTATGGCGACGATGATTAATACCCATATTTCTAATGGGTTTGAATTCAAAAATCCAAAAATACAAAAATTTGAACTTGAGTCGGGGCTTTTAAAACTTAAAACGTATTTTCAAAAAATAAATCTATAACACCTACCTCTCTTTATTATTGAGCCCCCACATTTTTAACTTTAATGCAGCACGTGTGCTGCATTTGTTTTTCTCATTAAGGATGATGTATGAGCCTTGTTACCACGAGTATTTTAATGCTGTTTTTACAGCCTTTATTTGTATATTTAGCACTTTTTAAAGAATCTGAGCAAAGTGCCCAAAACCGTTCACTAGATAACGAAGATGCTATGTATCTATTTATAGCGCCAGGGTTAGCTGTATTTTATCCTGATGACTTTTGGCAGGCGGTACTTTATTTAGGAAGTGTATGCCTACTAGGTTTAATGCTTGCCATTATTGTAAAAAGCAAAGCTAAAAAACGATTAACAAGGGATGACGCTATTGGGTTTACTATTGCCAGCTTTTTATTTTTTTGGATTATAAAATTAATTATTGGTGGGGTAGCGTACCTCTTTACCGAAAATGCCACGAATGCTTTATCAGCCGACATAGGCCAGCAAGCTTATTCATCAAATTCAGGTGAGCTTTTAAACTGGGGGTATTTATATTATCAGTTTTGGCCAACCTTATACTTTTTACTTTTAATGCTAGCCACATTAGCTATAAAAATAATAGAGAGTCGGTTTGATAAACATTCATTTTCAGGCTCGCTGCTAATTTTGGGTGCCGTTTTAGCTGGCGTATCTCCGTTATTTGGCAATGCTTTTATTTTAGGCGTTATTGCTAACTTTTTTATATTTTTTGTTGTTTGTACGGCATGCATAGAAATTGATAAAAAGAGCGACCCCTCAGCGGGTGCTATTAGTATTATGTATGCTTTTTTGCTTATGGGCGGCATCATGTTTAGTGGCATTGGTAAATTAATATATACACTATTTTATAATTAGATTAGTGATTGTTTTTTGATTAAAAAACATGCAGTATAATTGTACCTAATTAGACCCCTACTTTTCAGTATAAATATGGCTGGTGTAATTAATTAGCCATATACATTAAGTAGTTTATAGCTAGGCCTTGGGAGAGAGTTTGCTTTGTTTTTATCGCGCTTAAAAATTTTTGTGTTGGTGATAGTCTCTATTGCCGTTGTTTTTTTTACTACATCACAGGCTTGTGCAGATATGTTTGGCTTTTTTAATAAACAAGAATTTTATTTATCGGCTCCAGTAAAGGGGCAGTTATTAGATAATGGGCAGCCAGTTGCAAACACTAAAGTAATGCGCTCACTTACCTATGGCGATGAATACGTTGACGATACCACAACAGATGAACAGGGTTATTTTACCTTCACAGAAAAAACAATAAAAACAGGTAAGCCCGCTAATATGTTTGATAACGACTCGTTAGTTCAACATATTTATTTAGAAAACGGTACGCCAGAAGGGATTGTTTTATGGTACACACTTATTTCAATTCATGAAGAAAGTGACACACTTAAAGAGCTTCTTGCACACTTAGAGTGTGATATTGGCCAAGAGCCACAAACTTACGATATTCCAATTAAAGAAGATACAAGCCACACTTTTGCGATATACACATCATGTAAACTTTAACTATTAATTTAAAGGGAACTTATATGAATACTTTGACACCCACTCAAGCCGTACAATTAGCAAACCTTGCATATAAAGCAAAAAGTATTAAAACTACTAATTTACTCAATCGCACACTTCATGCCTCTTTGCGCGACAATTTTAATTTCTCAGTTAACCCTGGCGCAGTACAAGGCGTAACGGGTAGTTTTTTCTCTCACTTATTTAACTTAAGTACGGGATTTGCCTTAGTAGGGCATGGGCTTGGCGCGTATCAGGGCGATTCGGTTATTACTATTCGCGGTACTAACTCACTAAGGGATGGATTAACTGATGGGCACTTTGGTGTGAGTGGTGGGTCAAATGGCAGTATGGTTCATGCTGGTTTTAATAAGACTTTTTATAGTATGAAGCCTGCGCTGCAAGAGTTTATAGCAGCGAATATTCAAGATAAAGTAACGGGGTGCGTTCATTTAGTTGGTCATAGCTTAGGAGGTGCGTTAGCGACGCTTTCTGCTGATTGGATTAAAGCTGAGTATTCACTTCCTGTAAAATTATATACGTTTGGTTCGCCACGTGTTGGGCTTGAAAACTTTTCTCGCGCTGCAACATCAAGAATTGATAAAATTTACCGCTGTACACATGGGGCAGACCCAGTGGCTAAAGTGCCTTTATGGCCTTTTTCCCATGCTCCGCATAATGGCCAAGAAATACGTTTAGATAGTGGACAAGGTTTAAAAGGTGCTGCTCATACTCTTGCTGGCACGCCAGGCTATTTAAACACTGCCAATAGCAATAATTGGAACAACTTAACTATACAAGCTAATCACTTTTTAAACATGCCTGTGCGTTTAAAATTTGAAGACAGAAATCAAGCCTCATTTACCTCACATTGGGCAGATAAACTAGGTGCGGCATTAATTACTCTTTTAAAAGATGCGGGCTATTACAGCGCAGTTGCTGCCCAAGCAGCCATTGGAACCGGGCTCACTTTTTACGATATGTTGGCGCGAACGCTTGATAAAATAGCTAAAGCGTCAGCCTCGTTTGCAACACAAACATTAGGTTTACTAGGGCATATGTTGGTGTTTGCAGGCAAAGTAATCAGTAAAGCGGTAGAGCTGACTTATAGCTTTATAAAATCGGTATTCGATTCTACCCTAGGGGCTTTATATAGAGCAGCAAAAGAAGGATTAAGTGGCTTAGATTAACCTTAACTTAGGCCTCAATCTCGCTCTAACAAAATAGCACCACTTTGGTTTTCGCCTAAGTGGTCGTTTTTGTTATAAATAGGGCATTTGCTCATTGATAAGCACCCACAACCAATACAGCCATCAACGCGGTCGCGCAAACGCTGCATATACGCTATGCGCTCATCTAGCTGTGCTTGCCACTGCTTTGAAAGGGCTGCCCAGTCTTTTTGTGTGGGGGTGCGCTGCTCAGGTAATGTGGCTAGGGTGAGTTTAATTTCATCAAGCGTTATTCCCATTGCTTGTGCAGCTTTAATTACCGCTATTCGGCGTAGTACGTCTTTTTTGTAGCGGCGTTGATTACCGCTATTGCGCCAACTACGTATTAGCCCTTTTGTTTCGTAAAAGTGCAGGGTTGATACTTTTACGCCGCTGCGCTTGGCGACATAACCCACGGTTAGGTTGGCCTCTGTTAGTTTTTTTTGATCTGTTTGCATTATTTTAAATTTCCATTTGACCTCAATATAACTTGAGGTTTTAAGCTTCTTTCAACATTAAAAAAGGAGCTAACTAAATGCAACAAAAACTTGAGCGCAGGGCTGTTATTATTTATTCAAGCGCACGTAAAAATGGTAATACACAGGCGCACGTTAACAGCTTTGCTGAGCAAAATAACGTGCGGGTAATATGTTTAGATGATTATAAAATAGCGCCGTACTGCTATAACAAAAACTATAAAAACGATGACTTTTACACTGTATTCGAAGCACTTTTAACGTATGACCATTGGGTGTTTGCCTCACCCGTTTATTGGTACAGCACCACAGTACAAATGAAATTATTTATTGATAGAATAACCGACTACATGGACGATGAAGCATTAAAACCAAAGTTACGAACGCTGCGTAGTAAGTATTTTTCTGTGCTTTCTAATGCGTCATCAAGTGAAGCGCCGGCGTGTTTTATAGAGCAGTTTAAAAACACCTTTAGCTATTTAGGCATGCAGTTTATTAACCACAGCCATAAAAGTACCCAAAAGGTTGCTTAAATTGCAGCCTTTTTTGGTTGTCTCTGGTAGTTTAGTAATACGCTTAAAAAACACAGGATTGTTTTATGAAATATTTACTAGGGTTAGTGCTGCTTTTTAGCCCGTTTATTAATGCTAATGAGCAACCAATTAACGGGTTTGGTAATTATTATGATGTACCGAGCATGACAAAATTAATGACGCTACAGTATTTAAAATAGCATTTGATGTTGCTGATGGCGCTAAAAAAGGTAAGCAAAATAATGCAATAAATTCGCTAGCGCGTTTTATTAACATGCACGTAGCGCATGGTGTAAAGCCTGAAAACATTCAACTTGCATTAGTTGTGCATGGTAGCGCAAGTGTGGACGTGTTAGCTAATAGCGAATATAAAAAACGCTTTAACGCTGATAATAAAAATCAAGCGTTAATAGAGCAGCTACTAACTAACAATACTAAAGTGTATGTGTGTGGACAATCGGCTACTCATTTTAAAGTAACGCCTGAACTGCTCATGGATGGCGTAAACATGTCTCTTTCTGCTATGACTGCTCATGCTCAATTACAACAACAAGGCTATACACTTAATCCATTTTGATGACACAAATAACAAAAAACATACTCTGCTTTGGCGATTCGAATACGTGGGGTTTAAACCCCGAAACAGGTAAACGCTACGATGAAAATACCCGCTGGACAATGCTTTTAAATCAGCAGCTTGGCTCTGAATATAAGGTAATTGAGGCGGGGCAGCCAAATCGTACTTTGGTAAATAACCCGCCATTTTCAGGCAACCTAAACGGTATTAGCTATTTAAAGCCCTACCTAGAGCAGTATGAGGTGAGTACGATTGTTATTGCGCTGGGCACCAACGACTTAAAAAAACGTTTTAACTTAGCGCCTGTAAATATTGCAAGCGGCTTAGCAAGCCTTATTACCTCTATTAAACACTTTTATGCCGATGGCAAGTTACCCAATATAGTGTTAATCGGCCCTTTATTTATTAACCCTCAGCACGCTTTAGGCAATGTTTATTTCAATTGTCATCAAAAATTACAGCCCTTAAACGCCCACTTTAAACGTATAGCACAAGAGCATGTGCTTAATTACGTTGATATATCACACCTTAACGCCCCTTTTGGGTGCGATGGTATACATTTAAATTACCAAGGCCATAAGCAGCTTTGCGAGCGGCTAAATCGCGTAATTTCTAAATTATAGTTATAGTTTAAACAAATCAATAAATTAAAGCGCAAGGGGCTTTAATTATTTTACAAGCTTAATTGCTTTTATGCTCAGGTATGCAATTATTATGGCACCTGAATCACTCACTGCTTATTTTAAAAGGCGTTATGAAACAATATCAACGTAGGTCGTTAATTGCTGCAGTAAGCGGTATCGTCGTTTTTGCGGTATGTGCTAGCACATTACTTTATTTTGCTGCACAAAAGCTTGGTAGGCAGTTAGCGCGCGATTCAAATTATATTGTTAAACATATAGATGCGGCCGTGAATGAGCGAAGTAAAATTTTATCACATTTAAATAGCCTAAGTGCTGATAGCTGTAATAGTGATAACCTTATTGAAATGCGTCGCGCTTTATTTGATGCACAGTACGTGATAGACATTGGTTTTTTTAAAAATGATGAACTTTTGTGTACAACTGGAGCAGGCAAATTAGCCAAAACTATCCCAGATAACCCGCCCGACTATATCCGAGCTGACTCTAACGACAATAAGCCTGTAAGAGTAAGGTACGAGCCGCAATTATATCTGCTTTTGTTCAGTGACCGAGCAATGGAGGTCATTATAGTTAGGCAAGGGAACTATAATTTAATTATTGATAGCCGTGCCTTTAACGATAAAGTGATTGTGTCTACTCAGTGGGAAGTGCTTTACAAAAACAGCGATAACATATTTCATTTAGGTGGCGTTGAAGGTACTTACAAGCAAGTCAAAACGAATGCCTTTTTAGCTTATGAGTCAGTTATAAAATGCAGCACCCACAATCCAGGATACTGCGCGGCCGTGCAACTGCCTTGGAGTCAATTTTTTGCTAATAATCAATTTTTATTAATTATTTCGCTTATTCTTATATCGTTAGCGGGTGTATCGAGCGGGTTGTTGATTGATTATAGCTTAGCGGCTAGGCGGTCGACAGTGACGCGCGTTCGCAAGGGATTGAAAAAAGGCTCATTTTATTGGACTTACCAACCTATTATTTGTTTGCACACTGGTAACGTTGTTGGCTGTGAGGCATTGGCTCGCTTTGAAGACAAATACGGGGTTTTGTTCCCTGATCAATTTATTCCTATTATCCGAAAAACAAATTTAACGTGGCGCTTTACCCAAGCCATGATTGAAAAAGTACTTTGCGAACTCACAACCGTTGAGGCATTACCGCGCCATTTTAAAGTGTCTATTAATATTTTTCCGTGCGATGTTGAAACAGGCAATATTGCACTTTTAAAAGATATACCGGCACTCACTGATTCGCGGTTTATTATTTGCTTAGAAATAACAGAAGATGAATATTTAGACTCAACCGTTGCCCATACTCATTTTAAAAATTTGGTTGAGGCGGGTTTTAATTTATCGATAGATGATTTTGGTACGGGTTATTCTAACTTAAAAAATCTACAAAATTTGAGCTTCCATCAACTTAAAATTGACCGCACCTTTGTACAAGATATAGCAACAGAAGGCTTAAAGGCATCAATGATCCCCAATATTATGGCCTTGGTGCGTAAATTTAACTACACCTGTGTGGCAGAAGGCATAGAGACCAATGAACAAGAAGCCATACTAAAACAAGCGGGCGTACACTACGGCCAAGGCTGGAAATATGCCAAGCCCATGGCACTTCGAGAGTTTAAAGCGTATTTAAAATTACAGACGGTTTAAACGTGTTTTACTTCATACACGTATCAGTATGTTATTTATAACAGTGTAAGGTTTTAAAATGATCAAAATAATAGCCAGCGGATTGATGGTGTTAATGCTTAGTGCGTGCTCAGCCCAATACCCAAATCAGAAAATTACCGGTAAGCAGTTTCCTACCATTAGCGGCCAAAGCCTAGATGAGAAAAGCGTAACCATACCTAGTGATTTTAAAGCCGATAAAACCTTGTTACTCATTGGCTATAAACAAGATAGCCAATTTGACATAGATCGTTGGTTAATTGGCTTAGACATGACAGGGGTTACATTATCCACTTACGAACTGCCTACCATAGCAGGTATGGCCCCGCGTATGTTTAGTACATTTATAGACAGCGGTATGCGCAAGGGTATACCTAAAGAGCTTTGGGGCGGGGTAATCACTATTTATGAAGATGGCGAAGCTGTGCAAAAATTTACAGGTAATAATAACCCTAATAATACACGCGTTATTTTAATAGACAGTAAAGGTAAAATTTTACATTTTTACGACAGGGGTTTTTCGGTAGAAGCGCTTAATAACCTTAAAGAAAAAATTAAATAAAGGGAGCTAAGCTCCCTTTATCATTAAGTGTATTTAAAACGCATAACTTACACTAAAGCGCGTAGTACGTGGCATGATATAGCGGCCATTTGGGGCATCGGCATTACGCGGGTCGCCCTCTGTTATACCTTGCTCATCTGTTAAGTTATCAATGGCCAGTTGTAGTTTTATGCCTTCCATAGGTTCTAAAATTAAACCTAAGTCTACTTTTTCGTAGCCATCAAGAGTCACCGTGTTTTCGTTGTTACCAAAGCGATTATCAACAGCCGACAGTGTGCCATATAATGTGGCATACATACCTTGTAGCTCAAAGTCGTAGCTAGGTGTGATACGCACTTGCCATTTTGGTTGACGTTGAGACTCATTCCCTTCATTGGTAGGGCTTTGGGTTATTTCAGTTTCTTGTAATGTGGTATTTAAATTAACCGAAAAACCCGACTGATGATTAAAGTTATAATCCAGCTCAACACCGTACGCTTCGTTTGTTAAAATTTCTGCAGGTACACCTGGGCGGCGTACAAATGTATCGCCTTTTACTTCATTAACAAACAAAGTGGCGTAAAAGTCTGTAGAGTCAGAAATTAGCTTGTAACCAAATTCGCCTTGGGTTACTTCTTTAATTAGCTTTTCGCCGCTTTCATAAGCGCTAAAGTTATCTCTAAAGTCATCAAAGTAAGGCATTTTATAACCACGGTTTACACGTGCAAATACACCCATGTCATCGTTTATTGAATAATTTATACCCGTAGTCCATGATGTTTTACTTTCATCATAGTTAACTGCTTTGGTAATAATGCCATCAAGGCCTTCATCAACACTGTATTCTACTTCATGGCTTTCGTGGCGCACGCCGGCATCTAAGGTAAAGTCTTCAGCAAATTTGTATTGAGCTGTTACATAAAATGCATGGGTGCGCGCATCACCTGTTGAGCTTATATCGTAGTTAAAATCACAGCCATCAGTACTTTGATTACATTCAATGCCAGTTAGCGACTCGCCACCTGCTTCTAATACGTGGTAAGCCGTATTACCTAAGCTCCACCAATCGTTTGCAGATGTAGTAGCTGTGTAGTAACCAAAAGTGGCTGATAAATCATCAAATTGCTTTGAAAAAGCTAAATCGTTAGTAAATGAGCTAATTTCTTTAAGTACAACCCAACGGCCAAGTTGTTGTATTGGGGTATCGCTTGTGTACTCAGTATTACTTACTGCGCCAAACGCGGTTTGGCCATTATCGGCAACTGCGCTAACCGTGGTTGCCGAGCCACTTGGCACTAACCCGTATGTATTGGCATCTCCTTTAGTTATATTAAATCGGTCAGAAAGTTGCCAGCCATTATCAAGCTCTAGCTTAATGCTACCGCCTGTAACATGGCCATCCCAACCTCGGCCATCACCTAAGTCTATATCGTGTGATTGTGCGTCAGGGCCTGTGAATATAGTGGCTTGGCGGTTTAACGTACCAAGTTGCGTATACTCTGCGTCAATCCCTTCTATATTAAGAGGGGTAGGTAAGTACCATGCACCATGGTCATCTGTTTGGCGGGTATAAAAGTTAAGCTCGCCGTTATCTAAATCTTTAGTAATATTAATGGTAAATTGGCTGCCTTTCTCAGAGGTAAAGCCTGCATCACGGATACCCGGTGAGCTTTTTACGTATCCGCCAACCATAAAGTATAAATCGTCAGTAATTTCACCACTAATAACAGCATCTACACGTTGTAAGTCGTAATCTGATGTGGTGTATTTAAATAAGCCTTCGGTGTCTTCACTGCCACGTTTTAGCCTAAAGTTAGTTGTTAAACCGGGTTGGCCGTTTGATAAAACAGGGTTTGGTCCGCCCCGTAAAGCTTCCATAGTTTCAATGGTTTCATCAATTCTAAATAGTGAGGAATTTTCTAAAAACGATAATGTAGGAGCTGGGTAAACAGGTGACCCTTCAATGCTTAAGGTTAAAAATGGCGCGTCACCACCGCCAGGAAAACCACGTACAAATACATTAGCGCCCGATTCACCCCCTGAGCTTTCAACCCAAACACCGGGTACTGCTTTAAACAGGTCGGCAGTGCTTTTTGGTGAAAGCTTAATAATTTGTTGGCTATCGATATTTGTAACAGCGTAGCCTGCATCAATTTTTCTGATGCCAACGCCTGTAGGTGTGCCCGAAACAACAATACGCTCAACCTTAGTTTCTGCTGCTTGCTCTTGTGCAAAGGTGCTGTGAGAGCCCAAGGCTAAAGTTATAGCGCACGCTAATGTACTTTTTGCTTTATTGAATGTCATGTGTGATCCCGTTTTTAGTGTGTTAAACAGTGTGTTTTTTACTGCCTGCACATAACGTTTTTATGTAAACAGGCTGTATATGGTGAAACCATAAAGATTAATGCAAACGTTTGCAATATTTATTTGTAAATTATTTATGAATTTAATTGTGTGAATATTGAGCGCAATACTCGAGGTATGGTTTTTTTAGCCAGTGAGGCAAGCCAGAGAAAATTAATAATGCTATATTGTCAGTCAGTTACACTAAACATTAGTTAATACAACGCGGCTTAGGGTTTTCATGGATAACAAAAAAATAAAATTAGCTGATCTAGCAAAGCTGGCAGGGGTATCTACCTCTACGGTTTCGCGTGCATTAAATGATAACCCTTTAATAAAACAAGAAACACGCGATAAATTAAAACAACTTGCCAAAGAGCATAATTTTAGTTTAAACACCGCTGCAAGCCGCTTACGCACTCAAAAAACAAATGTTGTTGCTGTTATCATTAACTTAGATGAACAAACCGAACAATCGATTAGCGATCCGTTCTTACTTAAAGTGGTTAGCGAAATTAACCTTGCACTTAATCAACAAGGTTTAGAGCTTTTATTGTCTAATTCAATAATGGCACAGCATGATTGGGCCAATTATTTTATTAATGGCCGAAGGGCCGATGGCATTATTGTCGTTGGGCAAGGTAAAGATCAGCGTAATATAGAGGCGGCTGCTAAAGCGGGGATCCCTTTGGTTGTGTGGGGAGATCCTAAAACCCCCAGTAATTACCCTATTGTAGGCAGTGATAACTACCTAGGTGGAATGCAAGCCACTGCACACTTAATCGAGCACGGTGCAAAAAATATTTTATTTTTAGGCGACCCAGAACACGGCGAAATTAGCGAAAGACACCGTGGCTATGCGGCTGCGCTATCTACACATAAACTAGAGCAACACGTTGTTTCTATTGATATTACTAGTAGCTCAGCGTATCAAGAAATTAATAGTCTTTTACGCGAAAAAGGGCTCTACTTTGATGCAATTATGGCCTGTAGCGACATGGTTGCCTTAGGTGCAATGAAGGCATTAAAAGAGCGCTATGTCAGTATTCCTAACGATGTTGCATTGGTTGGTTTTGACGATATAGCAATGGCAGATATTAGCCATCCCTCGCTTTCAACAATTAAACAAAATACACAAATAGCGGCTGAACTTTTAGTTAAAAAGCTTATTCAACAATTTATGGGTGAAAAAGTTGAATCTCAAGTTATTGATATAGAGCTAATAACTCGCCAATCGAGTAAGCGCTGAAGTATGACTAATAGAAATTAATTTAAAAAACTTAAAATGCAAACGATTGCATTGATTTTTATTCTACACTAAACTCAATGTTCACTGACACAAACACACACGCTAATTACCTAAAGGTGTTAGCTTTAATTGTTATGGCGTACTGCGCTATAAGTAAGGCAAGCTATGAGTAAAACAAAAATTACACTCGCAATTGCTGCAAGCTATTTTATTTTCGCAATATTATTAAATAGCGTAGGAACAGTCATTTTGCAGGCAATAAATACACTGGGCGTTAGCAAAACTGAGGCGTCTGTTTTAGAAGGGTTTAAAGACTTATCAATTGCGATAATGTCTTTTGCAGTTGCTTCGTTCATTCCTAGATTAGGTTATAAGCTCGCAATGCTAGGCGCTTTAGCTGTTGTTGCATTAGCGTGCTTAAGCACTGCAATGATTAGCGAATTTTATATGTTTAAACTGCTATTTGCAGTGATAGGCTGTGGTTTTGCGGTAGTCAAGGTATCTGTTTATTCAATTATTGGCCAAGTAACCGACGATGCTAATAGCCATTCGTCGTTATTAAACACCATAGAGGGTATTTTTATGGTGGGTGTGTTAAGCGGCTATTGGATTTTTACTGCATTTATAAACCCCGGCGAGCCTAGTGCGTGGCTAAATGTATATTACGCGTTGGCTGCACTTACTTTAGTTGTGATTTTAAGCGTTATAGCTGCACCTATAAAACCTGCGCTACAAAGCAACAAAAGCAGTTCGAGCTTAAGTGACTTTATCGCTATGCTTAAGTTAACGTATCAGCCCCTGGTACTTATTTTTATTATAAGTGCATTTTTATACGTCCTAATTGAACAAGGGGTAGGTACTTGGCTGCCCACTTTTAATAACCAAGTTTTGCAATTGCCTGTGGCTATAAGTATTCAGTTAGCGAGTATTTTTGCAGCGGCGTTAGCGCTTGGTCGTTTAGTTGCGGGGCAGGTGCTTAAGCACATCAATTGGTTTTTTGTGCTGTGTGGATGCTTAGTCGCTATGGCATTACTTATTATTATAACGTTACCCCTAACTGAAAACCTACCTAATACAGCAATTACTCGTTTATTTGACGCACCGCTGGCCGCCTTTGTTTTGCCCCTTATTGGTTTTTTTATGGCGCCAATTTATCCAGTGTTAAATTCGGTAATGCTTAGTGCTTTAGAAAAGCACCAACATGCAGCTATGACAGGGTTAATTGTTGTGTTTTCAGCACTTGGAGGCACAACTGGTTCAATGATCACAGGTTATGTATTTGAGCATTTTAGCGGTCAGTACGCATTTTACTTCTCGTTAATACCTATTAGCTTAATTTTTATAAGCGTGATTATTTTTAAACAGCGCACCCGCGCCATTTCTCAGCACGTTGCCCGCATATAATTGATTTAGGATTGTTATGAATTTTTTTGAAAGCCAGTTATTTAAAGATGTACAGACCCAACATATTTTTGATGACTGTAAAACATTTGCAGATGCAACCGCACGAACCAGCTGGCAAAGTGCATGTAAACACTATGAGCAAGTAGCACCGCTTAACCATGCTCAATTAAAAGAGTTTGTAAATGAGCACTTTATTACAACGCCCTTACTACGTATGCAAAGTGAGCCAGATACTTCAAGCGTTAAACACTACATCAACTCTTTATGGCATGGTTTGAGGCGGGAGGCTGATAAACCTAAAGCCGACTCTTTATTAGCATTAAAGCATAGCTACATTGTGCCAGGTGGGCGTTTTCAGGAGATATACTACTGGGATAGCTACTTTACAGCGCTTGGCTTAATAGATGCTAATAAACACGAGATTGTAGAAGATATGCTACAAAACTTTATCGACCTTATAAATGATTATGGGTGCATTCCAAATGGCAACCGCAGTTACTATTTATCGCGTTCGCAGCCACCTATTTTAGCCCTAATGGTTGAATTGCTATGGCAGCACGAACACAGTAAATCCAATAATGTGGCATGGCTTGAAAGGTGTGTTATTGCGCTTCAAAAAGAGTATGCGTTTTGGATGCAAGGTGCAGAAGAGCTTACTAACGAGAAACCGGCACTAAGGCGAGTTGTAAAAATGCCATGCGGCGGCAAGCTAAATCGTTATTGGGATGATGAGGCAACTCCTAGGGCTGAATCTCTTAGAGAAGATCTAGTCCTCGCAGCGGGTTTAGCTGACCATAGAAAGCCTGACTTTTATAGGCATATACGTGCAGCGTGTGAATCAGGCTGGGACTTTAGTTCCCGCTGGCTAGCTGAGCCTAATTCACTTAGCTCTATACAAACGACCGATATACTACCCATTGATCTTAATTGTTTACTTTACAACCTAGAAAAACAGCTTAGTAAGTTTAATAAGCTGCTAGGTAATAGCCAACAAGCCGATTTGTTTAGCGACTACGCAACAGCTCGCCGCTCACTGATTAATAAATACATGTGGAGTGAGCAAGCTCACTTTTTTGTTGATTATAATCATTGCAAAGCGAGTCAATCCAAGGTGTTAAGCGCTGCTGCAAGTACTGCATTATTTTTTAACTTAGCGTCTGAGCAACAAGCTCAACATGTAGCCGAGCGACTAAGCCAAGACTTTTTAAAGGCCGGTGGCATAGTTACTACCGTTACCTCTACATCACAGCAATGGGATAGTCCTAATGGGTGGGCGCCGCTGCAGTGGTTTGCCGTCAAAGGACTTAATAATTACGGTTTTAGCAGTATCAGTAAGCGTATAATGCAAAACTGGTTAACGATGGTAGAAAACGATTTTTCACTTAATCATTGCCTACTTGAAAAATACAATGTGTGTATGCCGCAATTAAAGGCAGGGGGAGGGGAATACGTTGTTCAGCAGGGCTTTGGTTGGACTAACGGGGTTACTTCACGCTTTTATACGTTATGTGAGGACTGATCAGAGCAGTGTGTTATATGAAAAAACAATCACTTTATTAAGCTAACTTATTGTAAATATTGGTTTAATATAATTAATGCGTATC
Source organism: Pseudoalteromonas sp. S3785 (assembly GCF_005887365.1). Lineage (NCBI taxonomy): Bacteria > Pseudomonadati > Pseudomonadota > Gammaproteobacteria > Alteromonadales > Pseudoalteromonadaceae > Pseudoalteromonas > Pseudoalteromonas sp. S3785. The sequence continues at coordinate 105,016 of NZ_PNCT01000023.1, forward strand.
TTTTCTTTGTGGTAATAATACCAAAATCGCATTGAAAGTTGTTTATAAATTCGGTAATGTGGAATAAACGTTTCAAGGAAGAAATTTATGCTACAGCCACACTCCGTTTTTATAAAAACTACGTTTCAATCTTCTTTTCACTGCGAAAGCTACACGACCATATTAAAAACCATGCAAGCCATTTTTGGTGATATAAAAATGGATGACGCTATCCCTAAAAATGAGCAAAGGGAGAGGTTTGATTTATTTTTAATAGATGGCGCTAAAAATAACTGGTTAGATTTACTACCTGCTGATTTAATTTGCTTAGCTAAAAAGCACAAAGTGGTGTTATTTAATGTAGAGCCCAGTGCAGTATGTGAAAAAAACTTATTGCTCAATCATTTTAATGGCGTGTTTTATAAATCAGATGCGCCAGAAGATATATTTAAAGGGCTTGTAAGAATAACGTCTGGTGAATTGTGGTTTACGCGCAAAGTTATATCTAAAGCATTTTCAGATATTCTTTCTGTGGCCTCTTCGTTTAATAGCTTACAAGAAGATATAACCCTAAAAAAAGGGGATTATGCGCATCTTACTAAGCGCGAAAAATCGGTTATTCACTTAATTGCCCAAGGGGCAAGCAATAATGCCATTGCTGATAAGCTTAATATAAGTGATCACACCGTTAAAACACATTTGTACAGTGCCTTTAAAAAAACCAATTCGCGCAACCGTGTAGAATTGGCAAATTGGGCTCAGCGTTATATATCGGTTTTATTACCTATGGCTAAGTAGTTAAACCGATTTAATATTTTTAGTTTAGGTTTAAGCAAAAAGTGTTTTATATAAAAAGGCTACATCATGTAGCCTTTTTAGTCTTTAAATTTAGGCTGCTTTTTTGGCCCATAACCCTCTATCAATGCCTTTTGTAATTAAGTCTGTGAGTGCTTTTTCAATAGCTTGGGTCACACATATACTCATTGGCTCATTATCACTAAAGCCCGCCTCGGCTTCAGCCAGTCGTTTGTAACTTACATACCTAAAAAAGCCTGCACGCATTTCTTGGCTTAGCACTTTTTTGCTGGTGGCAACGCTCAATAGAACTTGGCCGGTGCGAACATCAACTGCACGTAAATAGATAGAGATGGCATCTTCTCGGTAAAGCTCTGAAGCCCCAATACCAAAATATTCCATGCCTAAACCGCCCGTTTTTACGTTGGTATCGTAGCTAATAATACCGCCTTCTAAAATTATTTTAGCGGTGGTTAGCGGCGGTAAATCTGGTTGGTTAGGATTGTCAGATTTACCAGCTCGAATAATTTTTCGCTCGGTTAAAATATTCTGTAAGCCTTCGCGTTCAACCGGCGTAAACCAATCAGATTCGTGCAAAGCTTGCACTAAAATAGAGTTAGCACCTTGTGTAACCGCTGTTGAAAACGAGCTTACATTAGTTTGTGGCTTATATTGGCCTGTTTGGTCTCTAAACGAATACACAGACACAGGGATACTGCCTACGGGTTTAGGTAAGTTTTTTAAATCACTAAATATTTCTGTTGGTTCAAGTGTTGTAGCAACTTGTTGTGAAGGCGGAATTAAATTACTCATGCCAGCACAACCGGTTAAGCTTAAAAGCGTTAGTGTTATTATTAGTTTATGCATTATCCGAACCTCGGTACTTCAATGATCACCACTGAGTCATCTAATATATTGGTTATTTTTACAGTTATAGTATCTGTTGTGCTGGTTATTACTTCTATTTGATAGTCTCCACTCATAAATATTGAGTCTTGATCAAAAATACTGTTTTCAACATCTTCCCCAAATGCCATATCAGTAATTTCACGTACCATTTGGTTTAAGTAAGTGCGCTCGAGCGTTTCCTGAAACTGCTCTGCATAGCCTTTTTCAACAGTTGGGGCTTTGTGCTTGTTTTGCGCTTGTGCTTTACTAAGCAGCATTGTGGCATTGAGTGGGTTACCACCAAAGCTTGGGTTGATTGGGGTATAAATTATTTCAGTTGCCGAGGCTGAAAAACTAAGTGTTGTTATTATTATAAGTGCTATTTTTTTCATTTTACCATCCATTTACTGCCATGTCGGGTGACGATGTAGTCATATTTGAGCGTGCCATCGCTTCTATTACAGTGTAAACAGCTTGCTCAACGCGTTCGTCGAGGGGCGCTAATCTACGTCCTAAATAGGTTACATATACGAGTTCATTATTCATAATTAGCGAAAGCTTTGTGCCCGCTTTTGGTATTACCGTTTCTTTTATTTCTATATTAAAACCGGCAGTGGAGGGGAGGTCTCGCCAGTAATTCGAAAATTCGTAATAAAATTGATGGCCAAAACGGCTAATGCTTCTATCAAGTAGTAAGCCATCTATTTCCAGTTCTTGCTCGGCAGCACTGAGCGAAGAAAAAAGAAGTAAAAAGCTAAGTAGGAAGTAACGTAAGTGAATATTTATTTTCATAATAAAATGGGGAGGGCTAATCTCCCCACCTCAATAATTACATTTGTGTAATTGTTGCAGTGTTGCCATCACCAATTTGTGTAACAGATACCGTGCTGTCGTAGCCAATAACTGAACCTTCCACAAGGTTGTCGTTACCTACCTGAGTGACTGTAAATGACACGTTTTCACCGCCCACTAAAAAGGCTGATTGACCAACGCCACCTACCCAGTTACCTTCACCTTCTTGTGAAATATCAATACTATGGCTACTGCCTTCAACCATCATATCAACTAGGTTTAACATACCATCTTGCGCAATATCGATTTGGTTATCGTTGCTATCTAAAATACCCGCAAGTGTTACAACCGCTTCGTTTTGAGTACCCGTTTGTGAAATATCAATATCGTTATCGTTTGATGTAAGCGATACATCAGGATACGACGATTGCACCAGCATGGTATTTTCATCACCAGATTGAACTAAATCAACATCGTTACCTGTGCCGTTAAAATTAGCAAGGTGAACCGAGTTTAAGTCGCCAACTTGAGTGGTTGAAAACTCATTATCAGAGCCAATTACACCCATGTAAGATTCGTTCAAGTCACCGCTTTGGAGTGAAGTTAGCTCATTATTGTCACCAATTAAATCGGCTGTCATTAAGTTTTCAGCACCATTTTGCGTTGCTGTTACTTCGTTGTTTGCACCTTCAAATAAGTTTGACTCAATAGTATTAAGCGAACCTTCTTGATCTAAATCTATTTGGTTATCATCACCTACAACAGCTGCAAACGTTACTGCATTTGTTAAGCCATCTTGCTCAACGTCAATCTCATTAGCATCACCAGAGATATCGCTAAATGTTACAGCATTTCGGTCGCCGCTTTGCTCAACATCAAGCTCGTTTTCATTACCTTGTAAGCTACTTACTTTAAAGGTATTCCAAAAGCCATCTTGTTCTAGACTTAAAGTGTTTTCGTCGCCAGTAAGCATAGTGATTTCTGCTTCATGCCATTCACCCTCTTGCAAAGCGCTAATTTCATTTGCATTACCTTGCATATCCATGTTGTAGAACCAGTGGCCGCCGTTGCCTTGCTCTACATCAATAAGGTTGTCATCACCAGTTACAATGTTAATCGCTTCGTTATTTACAAAAAAGCCTTGGCCAAATTGACTAACAAATAACATGTTGTTGTTACCTGTTACCTCGGAGATAAAGCCATTAGCAACGCCATCTTGCGAGTACACCTGTATATTGTTATCGCCAGTTGTGGTTACTTCGGCGTAATTACCAAATTGGTTTTGTACAACTTCAGTTTCATTATTGTTACCTGTAGTAATAACAACCATGGTGTTGCTGTCACCCTCTTGATAAAGAAGTGCGTTATTTTCATTTGAAGTCTGACTTAGGGTTAAGCTGTTTTCTAAGTTCTCAGTAGAAACTTGTGTACTTAGCTGTGAGCTTGATATTGATTTATTTTGTGTATCTGCATGTGAAGCAAAGCTAGTACCCACTGCTAATGCAACAGCGCAGCTTAAAAGTGTTTTATTCAACTTCATTATTTATTCTCCTTGAAATAGTAAAATCAAATACCTTAAGTGTTATAAATTTTAATAAGATATTTTCGCTCAGCATGCCGTGCTGAAATAATGGTGTGATCCACTCTTTAATTTGATTTTGTAAATCGTTTGTTATTACAAATAAAGGAATTTAATCCTGTCATCTTTATTAAACATAATGCGAATAAACTTTTTTGTAAGAACACCTTCACTGTATTCCTCCTGACAATAGACTTAAATCATCTTTTTTTACCAATTTTATTTTTGTTAAATTTCATGGTTTTATAAAGAAGTATTCATATAGGAACAAAAAAAGAAAGGAAAACTAGTAAAAATGTTTGGTCCTTAAAAAGGTAAAAACGCGATGAGTTATTTCATAAAAATGGCTGTGTTGCATGTTTTTTTGTTAATCAGTCTGGTTAAAAATGTTGATTTTTAGTTGTTTGTTATTTTTTGGCTTGTGTAAATTCATATTTCTTAGTCTTCTAGTTCTATGCCACGTGATCCTCTTGTATTTGAAGTTGTAAGTAAACTTACTTAGTACCACTAAGTTAAACTAACTATGGATAGAACAATGAAAACAAAATTATCTATTATCACTCTTGCTTTACTTCCTTGCTTAGCTGCTGCAAAACTACCTGATGCAGGTGTTAAACAGCCTGTTGTAGCAAGTAGCGATGCCTTAATTGTTAAATACAAAAAAAATGCATCCGCACAAATGCGTAAACAAGCCCGCTCGTTAGTGAAAGCAAAAATTTCAGATGTAAACGCAGATGAAATTGATGATAACTATAAGTCTTTACTTTCTGGGCGTTTAGCTAAGTTTAAAATTTCAGGCATGAGTACTAAAGAAGCAATCGCTCGATTAAAATCACATCAAGCTATTGAATACGTTGAGCCTGATTATCAAGTAAGTATTGCAGCTACCCCTGATGACCCACGTTTTGACGAGTTATGGGGCTTGAATAACGATGGTCAAACAGGGGGTACTGCCGATGCTGATATTGATGCAGTAGAAGCGTGGGATATTTCGACGGGTAGCCGCGATGTTGTAGTAGGTATAATTGATACAGGTATTGACTATAGTCACAGTGATTTAGCGAGCAATATGTGGGTAAATAGCAGTGAAATACCAGGAGATGGAATCGATAATGACGGTAACGGCTTTGTAGATGACGTGCACGGTATTAATGCAATTACCAACAGTGGTGACCCTATGGATGATGAAGGCCATGGTACTCACGTATCTGGCACCATTGGCGCAAGCGGTAATAATGCAACAGGTGTTGTGGGCGTTAACCACGAAGTATCACTTGTAGGTTGTAAGTTTTTAGATGCTGCAGGTAGTGGTTCAACATCAGACGCTATTAAGTGTATTGACTACATGGTAGGACTTAAAAATGCCGGTGTTAACTTACGCGTATTAAATAATAGCTGGGGCGGTGGTGGTTATAGCCAAGCTCTAGCAGATGCAATTGCATCAAGCGAAGCGGCCGATTTACTGTTTGTAGCCGCAGCGGGTAACGACACAATAGATAACGATGTTAACCCTCATTATCCTTCTAACTACGAAAACGCAAGTGTATTATCGGTTGCAAGTACGGATCAAACCGATAATATTTCATGGTTCTCACATTATGGTTTAACAAGCGTTGATATGGGCGCCCCTGGTAGTGCTATTTTATCGACCACACCAGGTGAGAGCTACGCATCTTATTCTGGCACATCAATGGCGACGCCTCATGTTGCAGGTGCTGCCGCGTTAGTGTTATCTATTAACCCAGAACTAAACACGCAAGAGCTTAAAGAGTTACTAATGAGCTCTGGTGATGCAAATGCGGCACTACAAGGTGTAACGGTGGCAGGTACTCGTCTTAATGTGAATCAAGCACTTATTGATGCAGACCCTACACCTGGCTTTAAAATTTCAGCCAATCCACTTACGCAACAAATTGTAGCGGGACAAGCTACAAATTACACATTTACTATTGGTTCAATTGCCGAGTGGGATGAGGAAGTAACACTTGAACTATCATCAGCATTAGGTGGTGCTTATTTGTCGGCTAGCACGGCGCGCCCTGGTGATGATGTAATGCTTAACGTTGAAACTGACACTGATACACAGTGGGGTGAATACGAGCTAACAGTGACTGCAACAGCGGGTGACATTGTTAAAGAGCAATCAGTTAAGTTAATGGTTCAACCTGTTGGCTTAAACGACTTTACTTACAGCAGTAACGCAAGTGTTGATATTCCTGATAACTCGCCAGTGGGCGCTGTGTCAGTAATTAATGTACCTGATGATTTAACTGTATTTGGTACAACCGCTAATGTTGATATTACGCACACTTACTCAGGCGACTTAGTGGTTAAGTTAGTATCAGCACAAGGTACACAGGTAACACTACAAAGCAATGTAGGCGGCTCAAACGACGACATAGTAAGAAGCTTTACGTCTGAGTCTTTTAACGGTGAAGTGGCAACAGGTGATTGGACGCTACACGTAGAAGATACCGCAGCAGCTGATACAGGTACAATTAATACTTGGTCTCTTACATTAAGCGCTATTGGCGAAGTTAGCCCACAACCACCGCGTGCGGGCTTTGATGTAGAAACACAAGGCTTAACCGTTAACTTTACAGATACAAGTACGGATGCAAATAACGATATTACACAGTGGAGTTGGGATTTTGGTGATGGTGCAACATCATCAGATCAAAACCCAATGCATGTATATGCAGCATCAGGTAATTACGATGTTGAACTAACGGTAACAGACAGTGAAGGCAACACTAATACTTCAACTCAAACGGTTGTTGTAAGTGATGTAGAGCTTGAGCTTACACTTAAGCGCGCTAATAAATCTCGCCTTGATACCATGCGTGTAGATTTAAGCTGGGAGCGTGTGGGCGCTGAGTCGTTAAGCGTATACCGTAACGGTGAGCTGGTTGATACCACATCAGACAACGGCCGTTACCGTGATTATGTACGTGGTGCTACATTACCATCGTACGATTACCAATTATGTGTAACTGAAAATGTATGTTCTAACATCATTACAGTGTCATTTAATTAACTACTCCTAAAGTGACCTTAAGCCCAGCACTGCTGGGCTTTTTTTGTTTTACGATAAATCTTATAAGCGCTTAGAGTTTAGTTTGAACGGCTCACATCTAGGCTTTTTTATACCAAACCGCATAATTAAGTGATCTATTTTGAGGATGGATAAACGTGTTGATAGCAAGGCAAAAAATTCGCTATTTAGTTGTTCTCGGCAATTGCTCCTGCATTGCTCTACCTTCTGCATTCATGTAGTCGTAAATGAGAGTTTTTTAACGCAGATAGCAACACGTTTAGCCCCAAAAATAATTAAGTATTATTGTGCATTGGTATTATACATAACCTTAAACTAGTTTAATAAAGCATGCTTGAGTAACCACCGGTTTATTGATTTAGAATAATTAAGCACCTTTTAATGCATTAAAGTTGGGTATTATTTTAGCGTTATTTAAATTATTAGCGCTCACCGCGCTAGGTAAGTTTGCCTCAATGACCTGTTTAAGTGTTTCGGGCTTGGTGCGTGGAGCGTAACGTGCAACCAGCTGCCCATCACAATTAATTAAAAATTTAGTAAAGTTCCACTTTACGGCGCGGTTTTGTGAAATACCACGTGTGTGCGCTTTTAAATAATTAAAAAGCGGGTGCGCTTCAGGTCCGTTGACCATCACTTTTCCAAACACCTCAAACGAGACATTAAATTGCGCTTGGTAAAAGTCTTTAATGGCTAAATTATCAAGCGGTTCATTTTGACCAAATTGATTGCACGGAAACGCCAATGTTGTAAATCCGCTTTTTTTGTATTCTTGATAAAGTTTTTCAAGAGCACTTAACTGCATAGAAAAGTTACACTTACTGGCTGTATTTACAATAAGTATGGTTTTACCTTTTAATTGGCTAAGGGGGAAACTTTCACTGTTATAAAGTGGTGCGTTAAATTGATAAATGCTATCCATAGGTTACCTACTTAATTTCCAGTTTGTGGAAATTTTATAAAGACTTTCATTCGCTTTTTCACCATCCGATTGACATAATCGGGGCCTAGTTTCTAAGTTATCAGTAAAATAAGGCACTTTTATGTCAATCAATGTTGCATTTATAGGTTTAGGGGTAATGGGTTACCCTATGGCAGGGCATTTAGCAAAATCTGGCTTTAATGTGTGTGTATATAACCGTACTACAGCTAAGGCTCAAATGTGGACAGAACAATACACAGGTTGCTTTGCGCCCACTCCACGTGAAGCGGTAAGTGAAGCCGATATAGTGTTTATGTGTGTTGGGAACGATAACGATTTACGCTCTGTAGTATATGGCGACGACGGTGTTTTAGCCGGCATGTTACCACACACTGTATTAGTTGATCATACAACAACCTCAGCTGAAGTAGCGCGTGAAGTAGCAGCAAAAGCAGCCTTGAAAAATATCGATTTTATAGACGCACCCGTATCAGGCGGGCAAGCTGGTGCTGAAAACGGCGTGCTTACAGTTATGGCAGGCGGAAACGAAGCTGTTTTTACTAAAGTGCAACCCGTAATGGCATCCTATAGCCGTTTTAGCCAGTTATTAGGCGATGTGGGCGCAGGGCAGTTATGTAAAATGGTTAATCAAATTTGTATTGCCGGCGTAGTGCAAGGCCTATCAGAAGGCCTACATTTTGCCAAGCAAGCAGGCCTTGATGGTGAAAAAGTAATTGAAACCATTTCAAAAGGGGCTGCGGGGTCGTGGCAAATGGAAAACCGCTACAAAACAATGTGGGCAGGAGAGTACGAGTTTGGTTTTGCGGTAGATTGGATGCGTAAAGATTTAGGTATCGCGCTTGATGAAGCTAAAAACAACGGTGCGACGTTACCGATGACCGCAACGGTTGATCAGTACTACGCTGATGTACAAGCACTTGGTGGCGGCCGATACGATACATCAAGCTTACTTGCACGAATAGAAGCGCTGCATAAAAAATAACGTCTACATTGAGTCTATCAATGTAAACGCGAAGCTTGCTTGCGTGATGAGCAAAGCCCGTAAAGTGATTTATTCACAAAGAGGATAAGAGGCGCTGCGCTTTAGAGGAATAGATAGTTCTAAAAAGGTTTATGTTTTTATGTCTTCTCATTTACTCCTCATTCGCTTCTCTTTGTGAGTAGTGTTTTATTTAAGCATTTAAAAGCTGCGCTTTTCACGTGAGCAAGCTCTTCGTCTACCGCTAAGGGTAGATATGGGTTTTACTTGTAGACACCAAGCTTGCTTGCGTGACGGGCAAAGCCCGTAGAATGATTAATTCACAAAGAGGGTAAGAGGCGCTGCGCTTTTAGAGGAAGAGATTTATTAAAAACGATTAATGGCTT
>NZ_PNCT01000223.1:0-261 GCF_005887365.1 Pseudoalteromonas sp. S3785
AACGTTAATATTTTGACTATTAAGTGAGGCAACAGCAGAAAAAAACAAACTTTCAATATGCAAGCGATGGCTTTAAATAAAATAAATAGACAAAGGCTCCGAGTTCCAAGAAACCGCAAAATGCCCCTGTAGTTTATAGTAAATTAAAATACTAAATAAACGGTGAACCTAAGAGCGAGTAATAGAACAAATATCTTTATATGTTATCAATCCTTTGATTTTTGCTGCCAATGACAGTTCACAAAAGCATATTGTGGGTGT
>NZ_PNCT01000224.1:0-392 GCF_005887365.1 Pseudoalteromonas sp. S3785
TTATTAGACGAATTAATAAAAAAACACACCCAACACATGCATGAATACGTAAAACACCGTTACTTAAATTAACCCCACTTAAATTATAATGCGTAGTTACGCCAACAGACGAAAACGCGGCGATACACGCCACGGCCCCGATTATCGCTTTGACGACCAAGTCGACTTTAGCGATATTAGAGATACCTTTGGTTTTAGGTCTATGGTGATCGGTAAATGGGTAACCAAAGAAGAGCGGTTTATTAGTGCAAACTTAATTTACGCTGCCCTCGCCGCCCTTGCTCAAATACAACATTTACCGCCCAAAGCCCTTGGCCATCCCGGCAAACTAAAATTTGCCTTTGGGCACGGAGGTCAAAATGGTCTGCAAGCGCAGTAAAACGCAGCCTCCG
>NZ_PNCT01000225.1:0-362 GCF_005887365.1 Pseudoalteromonas sp. S3785
CAAAAAATTGGGGCTACTAGTAACACAAGTGAGCTGCAAAAGCACATACAGGAAACTCACTTAGAGCAGCAAAAAAAGGCTGAAGAACTTAACCAGACTCGCCAAGAAGAGCTTAAGCAACGTGAGCAAGATGCTCGTGTTAAGCAAATACTAGAGCACCATAACCAAGACTCTATCCGCGGTCAGAGTACCTTTAATTTTACTTACGATAACAAAGTAAAAGGGAAAGACGTAAACGAGAAAACCCAAAAAGCGATATGGGGAGGTCGTTTAGCTTTTTGTGAACTGGCAGGGCAGTTATACGTACTCGATGATGAGCCTGCGCGTAGAGTAGAGGTAGTTGATGATCATTAGTGTCTTTT
>NZ_PNCT01000226.1:0-236 GCF_005887365.1 Pseudoalteromonas sp. S3785
ACGGCCTGCAGCTCAAGCCCAGCGCCCTGCCCGGCTATGCCAAGGCCCAGGCGAACTGCGTGGCCTGCCACTCGGCCGAGTACATGGCCTACCAGCCACCCACGGCCGCCCGCCCCTACTGGGACGCGATGGTCACGCGCATGAAGGGCGTCTTCAAGGCGCCCATCGCCGACGAGGACATGCCCGTCATCGTGGACTACCTCGTGAAGACCTACGGCAACGAGCAGCCGAAGTGA
>NZ_PNCT01000227.1:0-394 GCF_005887365.1 Pseudoalteromonas sp. S3785
AATAATTGGTAGAAAAATATGTACCTGCGGCTGGCAGGAGTGTTTCATGCCATTGATACTGGTAAAACCCTTCTAGGGTATTATTTTCAGTAATACCTAATGACGCCCAAAGCATACCCACTGGAATAAATGCTGCTTTAAGCTCAGCACCCGGTGCTTTTAAGCGGTCAATGTCAACTGGGTTTACGTTAATACCATGAGAGATAAGCGTACTTTCACCCCAGTGAACGAATTGTTGGCCTAAACGAATTGAAAGTGGATTATTGCAATCATTTAAATCAAAGTTAGCACCAATCTTAAGACTATAAAAAAATAATGTAGGCAGAACGTAGATATTTAGGGTCGGCGTCATCACAATCAAATACTCCTTTTACTGATGTTTTGTTAACGAAGG